>NZ_JCBCCK010000019.1:0-5854 GCF_059864935.1 Planktosalinus sp. | reverse complement strand
ATTCAGAACTATCAACAGCAACCGCAAGTAGAGATTTGAAAAATGGAGTAGAAAAAGGCCTTATCGAAAAATATGGAGATAAAAAAACAACCTATTACAAGAAAAAAATATAGTCAATATCCCGTAAAATGTTTTGCTTCTGTCTTTGCTTAAGTCGGATTCACCGCAATTTTGCTATCTTAGTGCCACAGTGGAAATCCCGAAGTCTTGGGTTTGTGGCATTTACTATTTTGGTCTTTATCTTTTTAAGGCTGGATAGTCAGAAGCATATACATGGGTGATATATTCGTTTAAAAAAGCCCTCCTTTACAGCTTATTCAACAAGTTTTGACTGCAAAAACGTTTGTATTTTTTGAAGGTTTGTAAAAATGATTTAAGTTTGGGTATCCCCTAAATTAAAATACCAATAACAAACAAACATGATTAAAAATAAGCCGCTACTTAATAAATTAAAACTAGTGCATAGCATGCCATATTAGCCTGTAATACTGATAAAAGTTCCGCATATAAACAAGTTGTACGGTAGCATAAAACAGAACTACAAAAAACATTTGTTTCCTAAATAAGAAACATTTATCTTTGTAAAAAGATTTGAATGGGCGAACAAAAATTCCGAGTTGAAGTACTAGAGGAAGCAAAACAATTTCTTGACGGCATTGACGAAAAAAGTCGAGAGAAAATAATTTACAACATTTGGAAATCCCAAATAACAAATGATAAAGAACTTTTTAAAAAGTTACAGGACGAAATTTGGGAATTCAGAACTAAATACAACAAAACTTACTTCCGACTTTTCGCCTTTTGGGATAAGACCGACAAAGAGGATACTATTGCTGTTTCAACTCACGGAATAATTAAAAAGACAGACAAAATCCCGAAAAAAGTGGAACGAAAAAGTGGAACGAATAAGACAACAGTATTTTAACGAAAAAAATAAAAGAAAATGAAAACATATAGTTTAGAAGAACTGACTGACAGTTACATTGGCAAAAAAGGAACAAAAAAGCGTGACGAATTTGAAAACGAACTTCGACTTGACTTACTTGGGTATGAAATTAAAAAAGCACGAAAAGAAAGAAATCTGACTCAAGAGCAACTCGGAGAACTTGTTGGAGTTAAAAAAGCACAGATTTCAAAAATCGAGAATAGCGCAACAGACGCCAGATTTTCGACAATTTTAAAAGTGTTTAAAGTATTAGGTGCGAAAGTAAAATTTGACGTAGAACTGAATGACCATAAATTAGCATACTAACCGAAAAGAATGCCGACCGCACAACACCTGTATGAGCCATTGCTTGGTCTGTGTTTCTTTGTTTGCTAAACCAGCCTGCGGCGGGCAGGTTAGTTGCTCAATCCACGCCACAGGTTATAGCCAAGGAATGTTGTAAACCCCAAAAAACAGTACACTTTAAAAGTTACCCCTCCCCCAAAAACCCAACATTCCGTTTTAAGCCTTCAAATTTGGTGCGTTTGACTGCCGATTTTTGAAAAATCTTACCAAAAGTTTCTTGAGTGATTTCCTGCCAGTCTTTTTTAGTCATTTCAAGTAGTTCAGGGTGTGGGTTAAACAGCGGTTCCCGGTGCGACTTTGAAAAACGGTTCCAGGGGCATACATCCTGACATACATCACAACCAAAAATCCAGTCGTCAAATTGTCCTTTGAATTCGGTGGGAATGGCTTCTTTGAGTTCTATGGTAAAATAAGAAATGCACTTGCTGCCGTCCACCACATATGGTTCTATAATAGCTTCTGTTGGGCAGGCATCGATGCAAGCGGTACAAGCACCACAGTGGTCTGTCACCGGGTGGTCATATTCAAGCTCAAGGTCGATAATCAGTTCAGCAATAAAGTAGAAAGACCCCACCTGTTTGGTAAGCAGATTACTGTGTTTGCCCATCCAGCCCAATCCGCTTTTGGCTGCCCAGGCTTTGTCCAGCACCGGCGCAGAATCGACAAATGCCCTGCCCCCCACTTCCCCGATTTCCTCATCAATGAAATGGAGCAATTGTTTTAATTTGTCCTTAATCACAAAATGGTAATCAGTGCCGTAAGCATATTTTGAGATTTTATAAGTGCCTTCGCCTTGTGTTTGTTCCGGAAAGTAATTGAGCAGCAGGGAAACCACACTTTTTGCTCCGGGAACGAGCTGCGTGGGGTCCAGACGTTTGTCAAAATGGTTTTCCATATACTTCATCTCTCCGTGCATGTTTTTGTTGAGCCAAGCTTCCAAACGGGGTGCTTCTTCTTCCAAAAAACCGGCTTTGCTGATGCCACAAGACAAAAACCCGAGGCGTTTGGCTTCGGATTTAATGAGTTGGGTGTATTTAAATTTATTTGACACTCTTTAGGTTAAGTTCAATTAAAACTTTGGAAGACAAGAGGCATTTTATTACCTGAGTTTTCCAGCAGATTTCGCAGATTTTCGCAGATATTTATTTTCCTCTAGAACAATCCCCCTTGTTTTCCGGGATTGATTTTTCCCAGGTGTTTGTATGCTGCTTCGGTGACTTCACGACCACGGGGAGTGCGCATAATAAATCCCTGCTGGATTAAAAAAGGCTCATAGACTTCCTCGATGGTTTCTGCACTTTCGCTTACGGCTGTTGCCAATGTGGTAATGCCCACGGGGCCACCTTTAAATTTATCGATGATGGTGGTCAATATTTTGTTGTCCATTTCGTCCAGGCCAAATTTATCTACATTTAATGCTTCCAGTGCATATTTTGCAATTTTGATGTCGATATTTCCATCGCCTTTAATCTGGGCAAAATCCCTTACACGGCGAAGCAGTGCATTCGCAATTCGCGGTGTGCCCCTGCTGCGACCGGCAATCTCAATGGCGGCTTCCATACTTATTTTTACTTTGAGAATTTCGGAACTGCGTTGCACGATAGTGGTGAGCAGTTCGGTGTTGTAATACTCCAGTCGTGAGGAAATTCCAAAACGAGCCCTCATAGGTGCTGTGAGCAAACCTGAACGAGTGGTTGCCCCCACCAGGGTAAACGGATTGAGATTGATTTGCACAGTGCGGGCATTGGGACCCGATTCAATCATTATATCAATTTTATAATCTTCCATGGCTGAGTACAAGTACTCTTCCACAATGGGACTCAATCGGTGTATTTCGTCAATAAAAAGGACATCCCTTTCTTCAAGGTTGGTAAGTAGTCCTGCCAGGTCGCCGGGTTTGTCGATTACCGGGCCTGAGGTAATTTTTATACCCACTTCAAGTTCATTGGCTAGGATGTAAGCGAGTGTTGTTTTTCCCAAACCCGGAGGGCCATGAAAAAGGGTGTGGTCTAAAGCCTCTCCTCTTAAATTGGCTGCTTCTACAAATATTTTCAGGTTTTCAAGCACTTTTTCTTGTCCGCTAAAATCATCAAATGAGAGCGGACGCAACTTGCGTTCCAAGTCGATTTCTTCGGGAGTGAAATTTTCGCTTGTGGGATCTAAATGTTCATTCATAAAAACAAAGATATGGAAAATGAACTGAGTATGTTATGCAGTGGGTTTCAAATAAAAACCCCACGACTCCCAAACGTGGCTTTTTTGTGCTAACTCAATAAATTTGATTATAAAATCTCTTTCGGCACCAAACTTAAAGTGAATTAAGATTTTATTCATTGGGTAAATATTCAAATTTTTGAAATATAACTATATCGTAATATTCAAATAAAAATTTGGCAACAAAAAACCCCCTTTAAAATTAAAAAGAGGGCTTTCATGAATCTGGTTGGTATAAAACTTAATGATTCAGTTCTTCTTCGTCATCCTGCAGGGGAACGTTTTGTGGAATAAAATCCTGTCCGGGAATGACATAGTCGTCACCTTTTTTGTTCAGTTTGCTATAATCATATGACCACCGGTAAACATGTGGGATTGCACCCGGCCAGTTTCCGTGGATATGCTCTACAGGTGCTGTCCACTCCAGTGTATTTGAATTCCAGGGGTTTTGAGGTGCTCTTTTTCCATAGAAAATAGATGAAATAAAATTGTAAAGGAATACCAACTGAACCGATGCCGTGATGATTGCAAAAATGGTTATCACTACATTGATATTAGCCAAATCATCAAAATACGGGAAAGCTGTATTTGTATAATACCTACGTGGCAAACCGGCCATACCGACAAAGTGCATGGGGAAGAAAATACCATAAGCACCAATTGCAGTTACCCAGAAGTGGACGTAGCCCAGGTTTTTATTCATCATTCGGCCAAACATCCTCGGGAACCAGTGATAGACTCCGGCAAAAAGGCCGTATAGCGCTGAAATACCCATTACCAGATGGAAGTGAGCCACTACAAAGTAAGTATCGTGTACATTAATATCCAAAGCACTATCCCCTAAAATAATACCTGTTAATCCACCCGAGATAAAGGTGGACACCAGCCCTATGGAAAACAGCATCGCCGGATTAAACTGGAGATTTCCTTTCCAGAGTGTGGTGATGTAGTTGAATGCTTTTACGGCTGAAGGTATTGCAATCAACAGTGTTGTAAACGTAAACACCGAGCCCAGAAACGGGTTCATACCCGTAACGAACATATGGTGCCCCCAAACGATGGTTGAAAGGAATGCAATGGCCAAAATTGAAGCAACCATTGCCCGATACCCAAAGATGGGTTTTCGTGAATTGGTAGCGATTATCTCAGAAGTAATCCCCAATGCCGGAAGGATAACAATGTATACTTCTGGGTGACCTAAAAACCAAAACAGGTGCTGAAAAAGTATCGGCGAACCTCCCTGATTGTGTAAAATTTCACCTGCGATAAAAATATCGGAAAGGAAGAAGGATGTTCCGAAACTTCTGTCCATAATCAGCATCAAAGCAGCCGATAAAAGTACTGGGAACGAAACCACACCAATAATTGCAGTCACAAAAAACGCCCAAATGGTCAACGGAAGTCGGGTCATAGACATTCCTTTGGTTCTCAGGTTGATTACCGTAACAATGTAGTTTAACGAAGCAAGTAATGAAGAAGCAATAAAAATAGCCATAGAAACCAGCCAAAGGGTCATGCCTGCCCCTGAGCCGGGCATTGCTTGTGGCAAAGCACTCAGTGGCGGATAAATCGTCCAACCAGCGGCTGCGGGTCCTGCTTCAACAAACAATGACATTATCATAATCACACTCGACAGGAAGAACAACCAGTAAGAAACCATATTCAGGAATCCGGAGGCCATATCCCTTGCACCAATTTGCAACGGAATTAAAAGGTTACTAAAAGTACCGCTCAATCCGGCAGTAAGGACAAAGAACACCATGATGGTTCCGTGAATGGTAACCAAAGCCAAATATACATTAGGGTCCATAATCCCATCAGCTCCCCATTTTCCAAGGAAGATTTCGTAAGCGGTAAACTGCTTATCCGGCCAAGCCAACTGCATTCTGAATAAGATTGACATAGCTATACCGATGATCCCCATAAACAAACCTGTGATGAGGTATTGCTTGGAAATCATTTTGTGGTCGATACTGAATATGTACTTGGTTATAAAAGTATCTTTATGATGATGATGTCCGTGGTCGTCGTGACCAGTTGAATGATTGTGTGCTTCTGTTGACATATCTTAAATCTTGATCTTAATTATGGATTTATGGTTTGTGCAAATGTTCTTTGTTCGGCGAGCCAGGCTTCAAAATCTTCTTCAGACTCAACAATAATTTTCATTTGCATATTGTAATGAGATGCCCCGCAAATTTTGTTACATAACAGGAGGTAATCAAACTCATAAGGGTCAAGCGGCTCTTCTCCCTGAGCGGCAAGTGCTACATTTCTTTCGGTCCTGATGTTGTTGATGTTTTCAACTTTTGTGATGATGTCGGGATTCATACGCATTTCCTCGGTGGT
>NZ_JCBCCK010000163.1:0-6206 GCF_059864935.1 Planktosalinus sp. | reverse complement strand
ATCAAGCCCCAGCCTGTGGTAATTGTACATTACAGTATGAAATGTATTGAATATGGGCGAAATCAATGCCTCATTGATTTGATATCTGGATTGAGACCCGTCAGTGGCTTTCCAGCCTTGAAAATTGCTTGAAGCGGCGGTATTAACGATTTGTTTTGCAATTCTGTGGTACTCCTCACCACCATCTTTTGCATAAGTTGATGCATCAAGTCCTAAAATGGTATACACATGAAATGCAATTACTGAAACCAGATTGGACTCAAAGTTGTTTGGATTAAAATTTAAAGGCTGGAACTCCCGGTATATAAAACTAAACTGCCTGTCGTTGTAATTGTAAATGGGCGACAAATAGGATGAACCAAAAACCGGTCTGGATGCTTGCACTTGGAGTGTTGCAGTAAAATTATCAGAACTGTAACTTGAAACAATAATGTTAAAGCTGGCGTCTATACGCTCCTGGTTTGCAAAAACCTTATTGGTCCAGGAAGTTTCATTGATAAATTCCCTGATGTCCCTCTCCAGAGTTCTGAATACTTGAAGAGTTGACACATTAGTCTGGTCTGCATTAACAACAACAGTTGCATTGAATTCCTGTGCCGTTAATTGCATCGAGAAACATAAAAGCAACAATAAATAGATAAGCTTATTCATTTAATAAAGGTATTATTTCGTTAAAAATATCACTGGCCACTTCTGTTTTGGATTTTAAATCGAAGGTCTTCGCTTTTTCATCTCTATGGATAATCGTGATTTTATTTGTTTCTGAACCAAAACCGGCACCTTTGTCGTTCAGCGAATTTAAAACAATTAAATCTAAATTCTTTTTTCTGAGCTTCTTTTTTGAGTTTTCGAGTTCGTTTTCAGTTTCCAAAGCAAACCCAACCAAAATTTGATTTTTCTTGATTTCACCTAAAAAAGCCAAAATATCTTTTGTGGGCTCAAGTTCTATTGATAACGCTGCCCCGTCTTTTTTTATTTTCTGGTCTGCTTTTATTTTTGGCCTAAAGTCGGCTACCGCTGCGGAAAGTATGGCAATATCTACTTTATCATAATGTTCATGACAGGCCTGATACATCTCCTCTGCCGAAGTTACCGCAATGCGCTGAATGGATTTACTTTTTAAGTCAAGATGTGTGGGCCCCGACACCAAAATCACCTGTGCACCAAGACTGGCTGCAGTTTCTGCAAGCGCATAACCCATTTTTCCGGAAGAATGATTGCCTATAAACCTCACGGGGTCTATGGCTTCATAAGTGGGCCCTGCGGTGATGAGTACTTTTTTGTTTCTTAACGGAAGTTTTGAAGCGATGTCTTTTTCGATAAAATCAACAATTCCTTCGGGTTCTGCCATCCTGCCTTCTCCATAAAGCCCGCTTGCAAGTTCACCTACTCCTGCAGGAATCTGTATGTTCCCATAACTGTTTAACTTTTCAAAAGACTCCTGAACAGTTTTGTGTCTGTACATATCCAAATCCATTGCAGGGGCATAATATACCGGGCATTTCGCAGAAAGGTAAGTCGCCATCAGTAAATTATCACAAATACCTGTGGCCATTTTAGAAAGGGTGTTGGCTGTTGCAGGTGCTATAACAAAAAAGTCGGCCCAAAGGGCCAACTCTACGTGATTGTTCCAGATTGCATTTTCGTTTTCTTCATTGGTAAATGTTGAGAAAACTTCATTTTTTGATAAAGTGGAAAGTGTGAGTGGTGTAACAAAATCTTTAGCAGAAGGTGTCATGATTACTTTTACCTCAGCACCGGCCTTGACAAACAACCTGACCAAAAAAGCCGATTTGTAAGCAGCAATACCGGCACTAATGCCCAGTAGAATTTTTTTGCCGCTTAAAATTGACATGGTTTATTATGAGTTATCTTCCAGCGTATTTCTGTAGTAAATTTTTCCATCCAACCATTCTTGCAGTGCCAGTGCGTGTGGTTTTGGCAATTTTTCGTAATACTTTGAAACTTCAATTTGTTCTTTGTTTTCAAAGATTTCCTCTAGACTGTCATTGTAGGTTGCAAACTCATCCAGTTTTTCAAGCAACTCTTTTTTAATCTCGGTGTTTATTTGATTGGCTCTTTTGGAGACAATAGAAATGGCTTCATAAATATTATCGGTTGGAGCATCCACTTCATTCTTGTTGTAGGTAACGGTATTTACCGGCGCAACTGTTTTTTTTAGATCTGTCATTATTTAAACTTGTTTGTTTTCTAATCTGTTTTCAATATCCCTTTTGATTTCTTCGGCTTCAGGCCTAAATTTACTCTCGGGGAAATTTCTAATAAAAGAATTATAATACCCCGTCGATGTAATTAATCGTTCTTCTACCTTGAAAACCACACTTCTGATTGCCAGATCATAAGCGGCTTTAAATTTCAGGAAGTAGGCCTCTTCCCTGAATTTAGAACCCGGGTGATCAAGGATAAAATTATCTAATGCCTTTATGGCAGCATTGAAATCACTGATTCTGTGGTATTGTTTGGCCACTTCAAACTCTTTTTTCTCTAGTTTTGTAGTTAACTCTGAAACCAGCTCATTGGCCTCGGCCATGTATTTAGAATCGGGGAATTTATTGATAAAATTCTGAAGTTTTTCAAGAGCAATATTGGTGTCTTTCTGATCCAGGGAATATCTGGGTGAAAGTTGATAAAAACTTTTTGCTCCTTTGAAAGCTGCTTCCTCAGCCTTTTCACTTTGTGGATAGGAGTTTGAAAATCGCTCAAACTGATAACCTGAAAGATAAAAGTCACCTAATTCATAAAAGGTGTCTGAATAGATGTACATCAACTTTTCAGCCTGTGGTTTTCCTCTGTATGCCGGAACAATTTGCTCCATCAGCTTCAAAGCCTTTTTGTATTTTCCGGCGTTATACAGCGAATCTGCCATTTGAAATTTAAGCCCAATATCGTCAGACTTTAGCGCCTTTTGATAGGGACTGCAGGAAAAAAACAGTGTGGTTAATGCAAAGAAAATCAGGTAATTTTTCATTTGGTTCAAAAACATCGTGCAAAAGTAAATAAATTAGTGTTATAATAAAAATTCATAGGTACAATAAGAAACTAAATCTTGTCTTGTTACTTATTAATTATCAAAATTTTAACTCAATTGGTCTATAAACTCCTTGATTTGTTGCTTCAACGAATCAGTTGCATCCACAAGTGGAAGTCTGACTGTTGCTGTTGAAAGGTTTAAAGTTTCAAATACCGCTTTAATGCCTACAGGGTTACCTTCTGCAAAAATCAAATCGATGGCAGGGGCTATTTTGTAATGCAACGCATAGGCTTCATCTACTTTTCGGTTTAAACCCAATCGCACCATATCTGAAAATTCCTGGGGAAATCCTTCACCAATCACCGAAATTACCCCTGCACCTCCGGCAAGAACCATTGGCAAAGTAATCATGTCATCACCTGAAATAACAAGAAAATCTTCAGGTTTGTCTTTGATTAATTGCATCGCCTGAACAATATCGCCTGCTGCTTCTTTTATGGCGACTATATTTTTAAAATCATTGGCCAAACGAATAACTGTTTTAGGCAGCACATTTGACGAAGTTCTACCGGGAACATTGTACAGAATAACAGGTTTTGGAGAAGCTTCAGCTACAGCTTTAAAATGCTGATAAATGCCCTCTTGAGAAGGCTTGTTATAATAAGGTGACACCGAAAGCACCGCATCAAAAGCTGAAAGGTCTCGCGATTTTAACTCATCTACCACTTTTTGAGTGTTATTGCCGCCAATACCCAAAACCAATGGCAATTTTCCGTTGTTAACTTCAATTATTTTTTTGATGACCTGCTGTTTTTCACTTTCAGTGAGCGTAGCACTTTCTGCTGTTGTGCCCAAAACAACCAGATAATCAATACCTCCGTCAAAACAGTGATTGACAATGTGCTCCAATGCGTCAAAGTCAACTGTTAAATCTTTTTTGAATGGTGTCACCAACGCAACACCGGTGCCTATTAATGCTTTCATTGGTGTTTGTTGTTTTTAAAAATCTTGATATACTTTGCCAGTTCCTTTTCAAAAAGGGAAAATTCGTTCACTTTTAACTTGAAGACGATATCAAAAAACCTGTCATCCTTTTGTTTTAAGCCTACTTTTAGCTTGGCTTTAGCTCTTGTTGTAATATAGTCCAAATAGTTGTTTTTATTTGAATAGTACCCGATAAACAAATCATAATCCCGGTCTAAAAATTCTTCAATGGCCGGCTTAGTTAAAACGCCTTTCCAGTTAAAATCTTTTGACGAAAAATTATTTTGTTCAAAAGTGGGCAAGCTACGTTTTTCTTCTTTGTAAAAAATGACCTTTAAGTCTTTGTTAAGGATTTCAAGCGATTTTACAAGGCCGTTGAATGCGTCTAAATTTTCATATTCATGAGTATTGACAAGTAATCCAACGGTTTTTAATTCGCTCAAATTTTTGTCTGACACATTCTCTTTCAGGTGTTTTTCGATCTGTTTTTTGAGGAAATACTTTTTTAAGGCTTTAAATTTCATTTATTGTTACATTCAGAGCTTACAAAAGTAAGCAATTTATCAGCATTTACCATTGATTTCTGTGCTATGAACACCCTTTTTAAAACTAGTTTTTTACTGTTTGTATTAGCAGGCTGTAAACAAAACGAATACACCCTCACCAAAATTGATGGTCAACAAATTGAAATATCTGATTTAATTGTAAATAATCTCGCATTTGATTGGGTTTTGAATCCTTTTCCTGAACACATTGAAAATCAACTTTCAGTAGTTTTAGCATACAATGTAAGGAATGTGAACCGCACAGATGGAACGCTAAACTCCTCAATTTTAGCTGAATCTATTTGGGGAGGATTGACTTTTATTTTGAGGAAAAAAATGAGGTAAACTCACAATCGAGTGTGATTGAAGTTTTTTAATTACTTCGGATACTTATCAGTGTTTTGTGAAGTATGAAAAACTGCATTAATGTAGACTGTTTTTGTTGATTCTGAAAGGATAAAAAAAACAATAAATGGAAACTTGCTGAAAGGAATAAACCGATAGTTTGAATCGTGAAAACGGTAAAAAGGATTTTTCTTTAAATAAACCAACGTCTTTTGAAAATCACTGATAAATGCCAATGCCACTTTATGTCCGGCTTTTTTTAAATAGTACATCAAAGCTTCCTCAACCTGTTTGTTGGCAACTGAAGAAACAACTATTTTAAAGCCCATACTTTTCTTTTAAATCAGCCACCATCTTTCCTGAATCCATATAATCTTCCGGCGGCAAATTCAATTGAGCATCCAATATTTTCTGTTGGTCTTCGGTTAGCTGAACGGTTGGAAACTTTTCAGCATCTATAATGGAATCTACATAACCAAGCACCCTGTTTAAAACTTCAGGTGATGCATTTTTGAGTTTTTTATTGAGTATATCTATTGTTTTTTCCATTGGTAAGGATTTATTCAAATTTAATAAAAAAACTTCACATCATCCCCAAAAACTCATCTTCACTAATAATGGGCACACCCAAGCTTTCGGCTTTTTCTTTTTTACTGGGACCCATATTAGCACCGGCGACTACATAAGTGGTTTTTGACGAAATAGAACCCGACACTTTCCCACCGTTGTTCTCAATCAATTTTTTAAGTTCGTCACGGGAAACTTTTTCAAACACACCGGAGACTACAAAGGTTTTTCCCTGCAACACATCGGTTTGGCCCTGAAGGGCTTCCTCTGAAAGCCGTAATTGAACCCCATAGGTTTTCAATCGATTAAGGATTTCCAGATTTTCAGATTTGCTGAAAAATTCCACCACGCTTTCGGCTATTTTTTCGCCAATTTCATCTACCATAATGAGTTCCATTTGGTTGGCTTTTTGAAGCGCCTCGATACTTTTGTAATGCTTTGCCAGTTTTTTGGCTACAGTCTCACCCACAAACCTGATTCCCAGCGCAAACAAAACCCTTTCAAAAGGAATTTCTTTTGATTTTTCTACACCAATCACCAGATTTTCTGCACTTTTTTGTGCCATCCGCTCCAGCGGAAGGAGCTGTTCAACTGTGAGCGTGTATAAATCGGCATAGTTTTCTATCAGTCCGGCTTTGAATAAAAGTTCGACCGTTTCACCACCTATCCCCTCAATATCCATCGCTTTACGCGAAACAAAATGTTGAATCCTGCCCACAATTTGCGGCGGGCAACCGTAAAAATTGGGGCAATAATGCTGGGCTTCACCTTCT
>NZ_JCBCCK010000156.1:0-1613 GCF_059864935.1 Planktosalinus sp. | reverse complement strand
TATTTCAGATTTAACAGCGACCAGCCTGAGGTTTATTCACTAAGTGCTGTAAACTATCTGGTGACTTATATGAAACAAAACCCATCTGCCAATGCTGAGTTGATTGGATTTGCTGACGAAATTGGTAATGCAGAATACAATTTACAATTGTCTGAGCGCAGGGCCAATAAAGTAAAAGACCTTATGGTAGCAGCCGGTATTGACGGTGCCCGTTTAACCACAAGAGGTGGCGGTGAAGATGATTCTGTAAACAAAGACTCGTCTCATGCCCGCCAATTGGTGCGTCGTGTGACTTTTAGATTGACTAACTAAGGAATAGCTTTTTTAATATATGGAATCCCCGTAGTTTTTATGCTGCGGGGATTTTTTTGTTGGTTATTGGTGTATTTGTTAATGGTTAATGGTTAATGGTTTGTGGAAGCTTCTTGTCTGTGCCATAAAATCTCTTTGCGATTCTTTGCGAAAGGCTTTGCGAGCTTTGCGTGAAACTCAGGGCGTATTTCTCGCAAAGGAACGCAAAGTTTAACCGCGAAGGGGCGCAAAGATTGAGTTGATGGAAGTTTCTTACCTGTGCCATAAAATCTCTTTGCGATTCTTTGCGAAAGGCTTTGCGAGCTTTGCGTGAAACTCAGCACGCATTTCTCGCAAAGTTTAACCGCAAAGGGGCGCAAAGATTGTAGGGAATTTGATATTTCAGTAACTAATTCCTATCACCTTGTTTCCCCCTCACCTACACAAACGGGCACACCTCCATCAACCCCTTTTGCAATTGACTGATTACAGCTGTATCCGGTAAGGACGGATAAGCATCCAATCGCTTTTCCAACTCCTCTATGGAAGGTAACTGTTCAGACACTTCCGGTTGATAGAAAGGAAGTTCGACTGACTCAAAATAATCCCGGAACTTGATGCCGTCGCCAAAGAGTTTGTTTGAAAACTGCACCCACACCGCCGGAATGCCATAGGCATGTGAAACAATCAAGCCATGCAGCGAGGACGAGACGATGCGTTCGCAGCTTAAAAACAGATTGGTGGTGGCTTCAACATCATTGGTCATCAGGTCGATGAGCAGGACGTTTTTTTCGTTTTCGTAAAAGGGTTTGATGGTTTTAAAGTCATTGTAATGAGCCACTATGCCCAGTTTGTATTTTTTTTCAATGGGTGGGTTGTAATACAACGGCAACAACAGGCCCGGGTCGCCATAGACTTCAGGGACTTTATGGCCTTGCTCCAATAATCGTTTTCGGGTTTGGGGGCCCCTTACGGCAAGAAATTTGGAGGGCTTGACCACCTGGTCTTTTAGAATGATTCCGCTGCCCCAAACCACACACTTGCGATTGACATGAGCCAACACACTGCCGGCAGTAACATAGATGGGTTGCCACAAACCACTGATATGGAAATTTTTGGGATGCGTCCAGACCGCCTTTTTGCCGGAAATCTTCTCCATCAGGTATTTCCCCAGAAAATCACCATAATTCTCGTGGGATTTGCGCATCAAAAAGATTTCACTCCACCAAAAGACGCGTATTTTTTTAATATTGTCCATTAAAACTTTTAAATTTCATTATATCCTAATCTACAAATCTATAGGTGTTTTCAATTATTTAAAT
>NZ_JCBCCK010000155.1:0-6174 GCF_059864935.1 Planktosalinus sp. | reverse complement strand
AACGATCAGGTAGTTATATACAACCCTACTGAGCAATTAACAGTAAAGAGTGCCCGTATGTACAACGTTTTGGGCCAGGAAGTAAACTCTTGGAACATCTCAAACGGAAGGGAAAGCTACATTGAACTACCTTTAAAACCTCTTGCAGCCGGTATTTATGTGGTACAAATACAAACTGACAATGGAGCTGTTTCAAAGAAAATAAGCATCAGATAATTTTTTAAACCTCACGCTTTGACAAAAGCTGTTTGAAACTTTCAGGCAGCTTTTGTTTTTTTATTGGCAGGGATGCATAAGTTTTCCGATATTTATGCAGAAAAAAAATCCCTTATGAATCCCATTCAGAATGCTGCCAATCAACTGCTACAGGCTTCGCGAACAAAAATCCCTTGTCCGCCTGTTAGAACACTTATTGGAGAGACAGACCAAGAGGTTGCTTATGCAGTTCAGAACCTGATTACCCAAAGCCGTTTGTCAGAAGGAGCAAAGCAAGTAGGAAAAAAAATAGGATTGACTTCGCATAAAGTACAACAGCAACTGGGTGTTGACCAACCCGATTTCGGAATACTGTTTGACGATATGCAGGTTGAAAATGAAGGAACATTGTCCATTAGCCAAACCATGCAGCCCAAAGTAGAAGCTGAAATAGCATTTGTGTTAAATAAAGACATTGTTTCCCTTCACCCCAATAAGGAAGAGTTGATCAATGCCATCGAATATGCAGTTGCAGCCATAGAAATTGTGGGCAGCCGCATTAAAAACTGGGACATCAAAATTACCGATACCATTGCAGACAATGCCTCGGCCAGTCATTTTGTGCTGGGAAAAACTCGAAAGAAAATCACAGAAATTGATTTGATTGACTGCGAAATGCAATTGTTTCAAAATGACAAACTGGTTTCTCAGGGCAACGGAGCAGCCTGCCTTGGCTCGCCCCTCAACGCTGCGCTTTGGCTGGCAAAAAAAATGGCCGAAATGGGCAACCCGCTTAAAGCAGGCGACATTATATTAACGGGCGCTTTGGGGCCCATGGTCAATGTTGTGGAAGGCGATAAAATCATGGCAACCGTGGAGGGTCTCGGCACAGTTTCTATAAATTTTACCTAATCAAAATATGGAAACCGGCAACATACTTGTTTACCTCTGTGGTGTATATTCCATAGGGTTTGCCATTTTTCATATGTATTTCTGGAAGCTGTTTCGGTGGAAAAAGGACCTTCAGCATCTAAGCCATGCCAATCGTGCCATTATTCAGATTGCCAATTTGCGCCTTATCTATGTATTTATATTTGTGGGATTGATTTGTTTTTTATTTCCTAAGGAGTTGACAGAAACCAATTTGGGAAGATTTTTTCTGTTTGGTAATGCGGTTTTCTGGCTGGGAAGGACCATAGAACAGTTTGTGTTTTTAAGGGTAAACCTTGTTATGGTGCACATACTAACTGTTTTGTTTATTGTGGGGATTGTGCTGTTTACACTTCCACTATTGATATGATTTCTTTAATAACCTACTCTTTTGATTGAGTTAAAAAGAAACACGAGACTAAAAATTAAAAGTGTCCCGGTAATATAAAAAATAAAGGGTTGAAGAAGCGTTCCTAACAAAAAAGCGAACCCGGTTGCAATCATTCTGCTTTTATAATCAAACACCATAATTTTGCCTTTTTGGAGAAAAATCATAAATAGGGATATTAAGCTTACTAGACCAATGAAAATAACAATATCAGTAGAATTGTTAGATGGTTGATAAATAGCGGAAAAAATTAAAAATACCGATATTAAAGCCCCTAAATACAAATTAGGTACATCAGGATTCGCTTTTCGCATACCACTCTTGGCTTTTTCATAGAAATCCAAATTAAAATTCTCAAATCTTTCTTTGTCCACTAATACTCCTGTTAAACTTTTACGTTTTAAAACATCAAAGTACTTCACAGGGAAGCTATCCCTAAAGTCCAGATAAATTATTAAATAAATTTCCTTTTCGTTCTTAGGGATAGTAATCTCTGACTTGAAATAATCTAGTTTCAATATAATGCTTTCAGTGTTTTCCGGAATGATTACAGATTGCTGTTCGCAATAACCAATCTTGGTTATTAATTCTCCTTTTTCATTATACACCTTAACCATTCGGGCTTGATACCAGTTGTAAGGAAAAATCAATTTTATATTTAAACTTCGCATGATTTATAAATTTAAAAATGATTTTATTGTTCTAATTAATAGGTTTAAAGCCTGATAAAAATATGAAAAAAAAATAATTTATGAAAAAAATCGCTTTGGCAAAAAACCTATCAACCTGATATGATTTGACAAAAATCCAAAATCCATAATACCTCAAAATACTGTATCTTTAAAAAATCCCATTATTTTTGTCAAATAAATATATACAATGCATAAAATCAAAACAGCCATCATCGGCTCCGGCAATATCGGAACCGATTTACTCATAAAAATCATCAGAACCTCAAAACTTTTGGAGGCTTCAGTTTTCGTGGGTATTGACCCCGAGTCTGACGGATTGAAACGAGCGGAACGAATGGGTATTAAAACCACAGCAAAAGGTATTGATGGCCTGATTGAAATGCCCGAATTTCAGGAAATAGAAATTATTTTTGACGCCACCTCCGCGAAAGCGCACCATTACAATTACGAAAAAATAAAAGCATTTCCCTGCAAGAAAATGGTGGATTTAACCCCTGCAGCCATCGGTCCTTTTTTAGTACCGGCGGTTAATTTTAAAGGAATCAGCGAGCTCGACAATGTCAATATGGTCACCTGTGGCGGGCAGGCTACCATCCCTATGGTAGCAGCTGTTTCCAGAGTTTCCAAAGTGCATTATGCAGAAATAGTGGCTTCAATAGCCAGCAAATCGGCCGGACCGGGAACACGTGCCAATATCGACGAGTTTACTGAAACCACCGCCGATGCCATCGTAAAAGTAGGTGGCGCTTCACGCGGAAAAGCCATTATCATCCTCAATCCCGCTGAACCGCCATTGGTAATGCGGGATACTGTTTTTACGTTAAGCGAAAATGCCGACAAAGACCAAATTCGTGAAAGCATCAAACAAATGGAGGCCGAAGTGCAAAACTATGTACCCGGTTTCAAGCTCAAACAGGAAGTACAATTTGAAGAAATTCCCGAAAGCCATCCTGTTTTTATCGAAGGACTCGGAAAAGTATACGGACTCAAAACGACCATTATGTTGGAAGTCGTGGGTGCCGGTCATTACCTTCCCGAGTATGCCGGAAATTTGGATATTATGACTTCTGCGGCATTGGCTGCTGGAGAAAGGATGGTCACTTCGGAAGTGAGGAGTTGATGGGATTAACAGAATAAAATTAAAAATTATGAGGAATAATGACGAGATTCCCGCCTCTACCTTCAGTAAACTTTCGGCAGACAAGTTCGCGGGAATATATATACAAGATGTAACCTTACGAGACGGCATGCACGCTATCGGCCATCAGTACACCAAAGAACAAGTGTTTCAAATAGCAAAGGCACTGGACAACGCCAAAGTCGATGCCATTGAAGTAGCTCATGGCGACGGACTGGCAGGCGGAAGTTTTAATTATGGCTTTGGTGCGCATACTGATTGGGACTGGCTGGAAGGTCTGGCCGATACGCTGGAACATGCGGTGTTGACTACACTTTTGCTTCCGGGAATTGGCACGATTTCAGACTTAAAGAAGGCAGCTAAACTGGGTGTAAAATCCGTGCGCATTGCTACCCATTGTACAGAGGCTGATGTGGCGGCACAACATATCGCTGCAGCGAAAGAACTGGGCATGGACGTTGCCGGCTTTTTAATGATGGCACATATGAACCCACCTCAAAAACTGGCAGAACAAGCCAGATTAATGGAAAGCTACGGTGCAGACTGTGTGTATGTCACCGATTCTGCAGGTGCATTGCTGATGCACGAGGTGGCAGACCGCATGGAAGCTTTTAAAGATGTGCTTGATGTCAAAACACAAATAGGAATTCACTGCCATCACAATTTATCGCTGGGCGTAGCCAATACCATAGTCGCTTTGGAACACGGAGCAACGCGGTTGGACGCCTCATTAGCAGGAATGGGAGCCGGTGCAGGCAATTGTCCGCTGGAGGTGCTTATAGCCGTTCTAAACAGAATGATTGTGCCCGTGAACTGCGATTTATATCAACTGATGGATTTAGCCGATGATGTCATTCGCCCATTACAGAAAAGGCCGGTGCGTGTAGACAGGGAAACCCTATCACTGGGTTATGCCGGAATCTATTCCAGCTTTCTACTACACGCTGAAAAGGCCGCAAACACTTATGGTCTCAAAACCGGGGACATTCTACAGGAATTGGGCAGAAGAAAAATGGTGGGGGGACAGGAAGATATGATCGTGGATGTAGCGCTCGATATGTTGAAAAACAAATAGTCTTAAAATAAAAAAGGTGACCAATTAGGCCACCTTTTTTTCTTAATAAATCGCTGTTAATTCAAATCATAACGATCGGCGTTCATCACTTTTACCCAGGCTTTCACAAAGTCGCGCACAAATTTCTCTTTGCTGTCGTCTTGTGCGTAAAGCTCCGCATAAGCCCTTAAAACAGAATTTGAACCAAAAACCAAATCAACACGAGTGGCGGTCCATTTGGTCTCGCCGGTTTGTCTGTTTACAATGTTGTAAAGGTTTTCACCGGCCGGCAACCATTTATAACTCATATCAGTAAGGTTTACGAAGAAGTCATTTGTCAACACGCCCACCTTGTCGGTAAAAACTCCGTGTTTTGTGTCTCCGTGATTGGTTCCCAAAACTCTCATACCACCAATCAGAACGGTCATTTCAGGAGCAGTGAGTCCCATTAGCTGAGTTCTGTCAAGCATCAGTTCTTCAGGTGTTACAGTATAGTCTTTCTTCAGCCAGTTTCTGTAGCCGTCGTGTATTGGCTCAAGGTCTGAGAATGAATCGGCATCAGTCATTTCATCAGTAGCGTCTCCGCGTCCGGGGCTGAAAGGCACGGTAAGGTTTACGCCTGCTTTCTGAGCCGCTTTTTCAACAGCTGCTGTTCCGCCTAAAACAATCAAGTCGGCAATACTTACTTTTTTGCTTAAACCGGACTGGATTTCGGTGAGTTTATTTAACACTTTTTGCAAACGCTCAGGCTCATTGCCCACCCAGTCTTTTTGAGGAGTTAAACGAATTCTTGCACCATTTGCACCTCCTCTGAAATCAGAACCTCTATAAGTGCGGGCACTGTCCCAAGCAGTGTTGATAAGATCAGAGCTGCTCAATCCGCTGTTGAGTAGTTTTTCTTTTAAATCTGTGATTTCACTTTCGCTCAAAGTGTAATCCACACTTGGAATCGGGTCTTGCCAGATCAAATCTTCCTGAGGCGCATCAGCACCTAAGTAACGGCTTTTTGGGCCTAAATCACGGTGAGTGAGCTTAAACCATGCCCTGGCAAAAACGTCATTAAAGTATTCCGGGTCTTTGTGGAAACGCTCTGAAATTTTGCGGTATTCAGGGTCCATTTTCATCGCCATATCGGCATCGGTCATAATGGGGTTTTGACGTTTTGTGGGGTCGTGAGCATCCAGTGGTTTGTCTTCTTCTGCAATGCTAACAGGTTCCCACTGCCATGCTCCTGCGGGGCTTTTCTTTAGTTCCCATTCATGATTCAACAACATATCAAAGTAGCCGTGATCCCATTGGTTAGGGTGTGTGGTCCATGCGCCTTCCAGTCCGCTGGTCACACAATCAGCTGCATTTCCTGTGCCTTTTGGGTTCATCCAGCCAAAGCCCTGGTCTTCGATGTTGGCACCTTCGGGAGCGGCTCCTAAAATGGAAGCTTCACCATTACCGTGTGCTTTTCCAACGGTATGTCCACCGGCTGTAAGTGCAACTGTTTCCTCATCGTTCATCGCCATACGCTTGAAAGTGGTGCGCACGTCTTTAGCAGTTCTAAGCGGATCCGGTTTTCCGTCAACACCTTCGGGGTTTACATAAATCAATCCCATTTGCACAGCAGCCAATGGGTTTTCTAATGACTCCCGGTCTTCATCACTGTCGTAACGATTTTTGGTTTCTGCCAGCCATTCTTTTTCTGAACCCCAGTAAATGTCTTTTTCGGGATGCCAGATGTCGACACGTCCACCGGCAAAGCCAAAGGTTTTAAAGCCCATAGACTCAT
>NZ_JCBCCK010000001.1:0-3738 GCF_059864935.1 Planktosalinus sp. | reverse complement strand
AATTTCATATATTTCACCGTCAAAGTATTTTTCTGTTTTGATAAGTTTTCCGTTTTCATTGTAATACTTGGCATCTCCTTCTTTGGTATGGTTTAGATAAGTTATTTCTTCACGAATGTTTCCGTTTTCCCAGTATTTTTTTACCTGACCGTGCAAATAGTCATAAACATAGGGTGATTCCTCCTTGAGGTTTCCGTTTGGATAATACTTTTTTAACAAGCCATGATAATAGCCGTCCTTATAGGGACTTTCATTTTTCTGTTGTCCGGTGACGTAGTATGTTTTGTATGTATTGTTTATTTTTCCGTTTCTGTATTCCATCTCGCGGGCCATTTTCCCGTTAGAGTAATAAGAAGTAATTGTTCCGGTTTCATTGTCAAGGGATATGGGTGATACTTCTGTGTTGTCTGTCCCCGGATGGGTATACCCCATTAACCTGCCATATTCATATAAGCGCACCAGTTGCAGGTTGCCTTCCGGGCAATAAAACTCTTTTCTGCCGTGTGTTTCATCATTCAAATAGTGTGTGACCGTATGGGTGTTTCCATTCTCATAATAGGTATACCAGGTCCCTGCTCTTTTTCCGAGCTTGTAGTGATATTTGTTTTCCGGTTTGCCATTGTCAAAATAGAACACATAATCACCATGCAATTCGTCCAGTAAATAATTGACAACAATTTCCGGTTTACCGTTTTCATAAAACCACGTCCAGGTTCCGTGTTTTTTTCCGTTCAGGTAGTTGCCACTTAATCTTTTTTCGCCGCTAAAAGTATAGTGTGTATAGGGCCCGTGCTTTACCCCGTTGACATAAGTGGTTTCATAGTTGGTGTTTCCGTTGATATAGGTATTGCTCAAGGTGTACTTGTTTTTTTGAGGGGAGTACTCTTCCCGGCTGTACATATTTCCTTCTATGTCAAAATGCTCTTGATAAAGGGGGTCCCCAAATTTAAACATAGATTTTGAAACCACTTTTCCGGAAGCTGAAAAATAGTGTTGTAAACCGTGCAGACGGTTTTTGTGGTAATAGACCATTGACTCTTTGGTTCCGTCAATATAATAAGTATGCCACTCGCCCTGACGGGTGTCGTTTTTATACCATCCCTGAGTGGCTATCTTGCCATTGGGGTGGTATTCTGCATAATACCCGTCCAGTTCTCCATTCTTGTAATTGATTACTGTTTTTTTATCGCCGTTGAGAAAATATTCCACATATTCCCCGTCCAGGGCATTTTCAATGTAATTTGCTGAAGAGGACAGCACACCATTATCAGTATAATACTTCCAGTGGCCTGTTTTTCCCCCGGAAACATTGTATCGTCCTTCTGAATAGATTTGCCCGTAAGCATTATACCCCTTAAAGTCAAACTCACCTCTGCGTTTTTTGCCTTCGCTGATGATGTTGCCCGCTTTGTCATAAAAAGTATAAGCGGTAATCTCACCTTTGTTGTATTCATATTCATTGAAGGGTTTTCCGTCAGGGGAATAGTTTTTATAAGTCCCGTGAATCTTTCCTTTTACATAGGTAAATTCGTTTTCAGGAGCGCCATCAATGTAAAACATTTTGACCGGTCCCTCACGGGTGTTATCCACATACCTGCCTGTTTCCAACAACTCGCCGTTTTCATGGTATTTTTTATAATCGCCATGTATATCTCCGGCTTTGTAGTTGACTTCCGAATATAATTTCCCGGTGGGGTAATAGCTTTTTTCCGTTCCTTCTTTGAGGTCGTTCTTTGCCTTATATTCCATATAAAGCGTTCCGTTTGCAAAATACTCCTTGACGACACCGTCAACATTTCCGTTTTTGTATTCCACATAAAATTCAGGGATTTCTTCGCCCACGGCAAAATATCCATTATACACCCCGTCGAGTTTTCCGTTTTTGAACTGTTTTTTCTGTATCAAGGCGCCTTTCTCGTTGTAGAGCAAGTACTCCCCTTCCAATTCGTCGTCTTTAAACTGGGCGACAAGTTTAGTCTTTCCGTCGGGAAAATAATATTTGTTTTCCCCTTCAATCAATCCGTTTTTAAATACCGCTTCTTCTTTCAGGGTGCCGTCAGGATAGTACCAAACCCATTGGCCATCCCGCTGGCCCTCTTTGTCAAACTGGCCTTTGCCTGAGAACACTCCCTTTTCGGAAAAAAAGGTCCAACTGCCGCTTGCTGTGTTGTTGTCCATTTTACCAACAGCTTCCAAATAACTATTGGAGTAATTAAAATACATACCGCTGTCTTCCTGCAGTATGCGAAAACTGCTATTTGACAATACATCTATCCATTTGGGGTAAGCCGCATCTACAAAAGCAATGATGTTGTTTTTTTCAGCATTGATGATTTTTTGATAGTCGGGGTTAGTGGTGGAATAGAGCAGCGTGTATGCCAATTGATTAAAATGGCCGTTGGCTTCCACCCATTGGTAAAAAGGCACATAGACTTCTGCCCAAAACCCCTTTTCTCCTTCATAGTTCTTTAACTGGTCGAGCAAGGCGTGGTTTTGATTGATGACCGGAAGTTTGATTTTATTGCCCGTGTTATAATTTGCATTTAAAGCAATGTGGCTTTCCAGGATCAGGTCAATCATTTCAAAGGAGTCTTCATCATCAGAAATCTGCAGGGAGGGGTCAGGTGTATTGGGGTTTTTAATAGACACCATTTCATTAAGCCCACTCACTACAGCAAGTGAACTTGCTCCTTCGGGGTCAAGGAGCAGGTACATATTAAAAGCCATCATGGCCTGAGATATTTTATTTTGATTGTAACAGATGTTTCCCAGCCTGAGGTGTGGTCTTGCATAGCGGGGCTTCAGCAATATGGATTGTTGATAATGAGTGATGGCCCCATTTATATCGCCCATTTTCTCAAGCACCACTCCTTTGTTGAACCACAGTTGGGCATATTTGGGATATTTGGCAAGAGCCTCATCAAAGGTTTTTATCGCCAGGTCATACTGCTCCAAATACTCATAGGCCACGCCGCGGTTGATGTAAAAATACAAATCAGACTCTTCACAATCGCCGTTTAAACCTTCATCTGAAAGTGTTATGACCTCATCATATTTGTCCAGTTGGAGTAAATAAAAAGTCCTGGAAACCAGCGACCCACAATAGATAGAATCGTTAGTCGGGACTTTTTTTAGCAACTCCAATGTTTTTTCATGGTCACCTTGCTGGATGCTTTCGCCGGCTTGCTTTTGTAATGCTTCAATGTCAATTAATGGGATTTTGTCTTGTCCAAACACCAAGGTGGACATCAAGAGGATAAGGGGGAACAGTATTTTTTTCATGCAAGCAATATATATATTTTTTTGGCAAAACTTTAAGAAAAGTTTAAAATTAACAACTGCCTTCAAAAGGGGGTTGTTTTTAAACATTTTAAGGGGAGCTGCCCGGCTAAAAACCATTCAAGGTTTAATGTTCAAGGCTCTTTTTGCTAATAGCTGCTTTTCATACACTCCTCATACACTGTCTATTAAGTATCTCCCTGTCTAAGACAAAGCACCAATGACTCAAGCACCAAATTCCAAATATCTAAAATGGTAACCGGTCATCCGGCATTTTTCTGTCTCTTTTCTATTTTCTATGCTCTCTTTTCTATCACTCAACCCGTCCTGAAATTACAAGAAAAAACATTGATTTGTTCCAGGGTTGTTCCAGGATTGTTCCAGAAAACCTCCTGAAAACCGCATTTTTAGGAACCCATGTGGGAGGAATGTGGGAGAAAACTGGGAGGAGGGGTTTTT
>NZ_JCBCCK010000130.1:0-4254 GCF_059864935.1 Planktosalinus sp. | reverse complement strand
GTACCTTTTTCACCTTCTGTTCCATAAGTGCTCATTAATTCCTCTCTGGTATCCAGGTTCTTAATGACCGAATTATCAATACCTTTACCCTGATCGCTTACGCTAAATACAAAATAATCCTTTTCTTCACTAAAATTCACTTTAACCTCCCCTTTGATTGGACTGTATTTTACTGCATTGGCAATCAAATTATTTGCAATACTTCTAAACTGATTTTCATCAGCCTTGAGAATGGAATTGGACTTATTGACATAGGTTACATTGATTTCCTTTGACAGCGAGTTTGATTCAAGGTTTTTGATGATTTCAATGATGATTTCGTCTTCATCAAGTTCTTTAATATTTAAAGATTTATCATCCATTTCAAGTCTCGCCCATTGCAATATATTCTCAAGGGTTTTTAAACTGGCGTTTGTTTCTCCTCTAAGGTGCTTCAGCATAAATTCCAATTCTTCCGGTGTAAGGTCAATTTGAGTCATACTGTCAATCAATCCGGCAATATTTGCCAGGGGTGTTCTTAAATCATGACCTAAAACACTAAATATTTTATCTTTTAGCAACACTTCTCTTTTGAGCTCAGCTTCTCTTTCCTTTACTATTTCATATTGCTTTTCAAGCTCTTCGGTTGTCATTGATACTTCTTGATCTGCAGACTTTTTAAGTTCTCTGGTCTTAATCACGACAAACAGCATTACTAAAAGAATTGCTAAGGTGCCCGACAGTATTATTAAGAAAATGTTTTGGAGTTTGATTCGCTCTTGCTGGGAAACCTCACGTTGCCTTAAACTTTCATTTTCAGTTTGGGCTAAACTGGTTTCATATTGAATGCGTAATTCATCCAATCTTTCGTCACTTTTAATCGTTGCAATGCTGTCTTCAATTGCTTTTAATTTTTCACTATAAAGAAGTGCGTTTTCAAAATCTCTATTATCCTTATAAAACTCCAATAATTTTTCAGCTATGCTGCCCTTCATCTCATAAGATTCAGATTGATTTGCAGCTTCTTCTACTTTTTTGAAATATTTTATGGCTTCACTTCTGTTTCCTTTTGCAAGGTATGCCTCTCCAATTCCCATATTGGCATAAAACAAACCCGGGGTGATGCCAAACTGCTCGCTTGTTTCAAGTGTTTTTCGAAAAGACCTGATAGCAGCATCATACTGCTTGTCTTCCATTTGAATTAAACCAAGGGCATGATTACTGATTGCAAGTCCGCCCAAATCTCCCATTTCAGTTTTGATTTCAATCGCTTTATTGATGTAATAATAGGCACTGTCAATTTGTTTTAAACTATTACTACTTAAAGATAAATTGTGGTAATTTTGAGAAAGTTGATGTGTTTCATTTGACTGAAGGTTTAATTTTATCGCTTTGTGATAATGCTCTTTAGCCTTTAAATCATCTTTAATGTCTTCACGGTACAATTCACCTAAATTGTTATGAACAATTGCAAGTGAATTAAGGTCATCTTGATTTCTAAAATATTCCTCCACTTTGAGTAAAGTTGAAAGGGCATTGTCAAAATCCTGAGATTGTTTATAGGCTATCGACATATTTGACAAAAGGCCATAATAGGTCTTGGACCTATCATTTTCAAGCAATGCCAAAGCTTCATTTTGATACACTAATGCCTTTTTATATTTTTGATCTATAAGCAATGCGTTTGCAATACCTGAGTATGACGCTATTAAATAAGCAGTGTCCTGAAGTTTTCTTGCTAAATCAATAGCTTTAATATAAGCCTGTTGAGATTCAGCAATTTGTTTCCTGTCAAAAGACAGGGAACCAAGTGTAAAGTAATATTTATAGCGTAGTAATTCACTTGATGTAGAATCAATGGAGGCATTTGCCAGACTTAAAAAGTTTGAACTTTTTCCAAAATCGCCTTCTTCAAGCGCCAAAGTTGCTGACTCAATTAAGTCAAGAACTTTTTGTTCATTTTGCTCATCAAATTCTTGTGAAGTTACATATTGAACAAAAAATAAAAAAAATACACTTAAAAATAAGTAGGATTTGGGGGTATTCATTGGGGATGAATTTTTTGCAAAAATAACGGTATTAACATTAAAAACTGCAATTTTAACAATGAATTTGCTCAATAAGAATGTAGAGAATTAAAGTTTTAAAGCTATTCCTGCAAAATAATTTCTTGGGTTCCCGGGGTAGAAAAACCTTGGAGGCACATTTCCAAAACCTATTGCATTGGGCAAAATACTGGAGGCATATTTCTCATCAAAAACATTGTTGACTCCTCCAAAAATTTCAGTTTCTATTTTTTTTAAAATCAAAAAAGTGTAGCCCGCTTTCACATCTGTCACACTGTAAGCATCACTAAATAGTGTATTGGCGTCGTTAAGGGGTATTTCACCAACATTGCGGGTTACTGTATAAAATGACAAACCAAAATCTGAAGTAACCTCAGCTCCTATTGACCACTGATCTTTGGGAACTCCCGTGAGTTTATTTCCGGAGAAATCTTCGTCAAAATCAACAAAGTCTTTAAACTTAAAATCATTAAACGCTGCCCTGAAAAAAGGATTTATTCGCAATCCCGAATTTACAAACCATCGGTAATTCATCAAAACTTCCACCCCACGGTGTGAACTTTCACCGGCATTGATTCCCACATACTGATCTTCGGCAACGCGCCTGGCCACAAGTAAATTATCGATTTGAAGGGAATAGAGGGCCACTTCTGTATAAAGGGTGTTTGAAAACCAGTTCATTTTTAACCCCAATTCATAATTGATTCCCGTTTCGGTTTTTAAATTGGTATTTATTTCCCCTTCAGGGGTGAGTGTTTCTGCTACCGAAGGGATTGAAAAACCCTTGCTCACAGATGCGTATATATTTTTTCCTTGCTGAATTCTATAAGAAACCCCAACACGTGGTGACCATACATTATCAAAGGTATATGTACCGTCCTGAGTACTGTTTCCAGCATTAAAAACATCATTTAAACTGTATCGCGTTGCATTGAGTGAAATTCCTTTTTCCAGCATCAGTTTTTCGGTCAACCGGGTGTCCATTTGAAAATAGAAATTGGCATATTCGCGTTTTTGATCCACCTTGGCAAAGCGTTCTCCGGCTATGCTTCCCTGGCCGGGCTGCAATTGGTATAAGTTTTCGAACAGAGAAAATGTGTAATCTTCAGTTACTATTTCGCTTCCCAGACTCATTTCAAAAGGCAATGATAAAACCTGAGACCCATAATTCAATTTTGCCCGAAACCCAAAACCTGATTTATATTCGTCCAAAATATCAAATGGACGGGGTTCATAAGCATCCCTTAAATTGTAAAATATACTTGATTTGAGTTCAAAATTTTCATAAAAACGATGAGAAAAACCAACCCCCAGCAGCAACCTGTCATAAGACTCAAACCCTTGTGCGGCTGCCCAGTTTGCTGCGGCAGATTCAGGATTATTGATAAAATCATCTTCATTAATGGAGCTTGGAATAAAGGCTTTTAGACGGGTGAAAATTCCTATAAATGAGAGATTACCCTTCTCACCCAATTGATGGCGGGCCCTAAGATTAAACGACTTCCGGTCATAGTTGCTGTTTTCCCTGAAACCGCCACTCTCCAGGCTGCTGAAATTTGCATAAATGGAGCTTTTTTCAGAAGCCAGTCCAGTAGAAACAGTTTGCTTGTAAAGCCCGAAGCTGCCCAGGGTGCTTGTTGCCCTTGCAGAAAATGCACCCGGACTAATTTCCCTTCCTAAAATGGAAATAACACCACCCAACCCTGATCCATAACCCACATCGTTGGGACCTTTGATAATTTCAATCCGGCTTATGGTTTCCATATCAATGTCTTCAATAATTGTTTCACCTTCGGCATCGCTGAGGGGTATTTCTTCAAAATAGGCTTTAATTCTGTTTGTACTGAACTGCGACCGGGCACCTATGCCCCTTAATGTAATTCTGTTAGTATTAAGCGCACCCTGCTGCATATACACTCCGGGAATTTTATTGAGAGTTGAAGTGATGATGACCCCGTCTGTTTGCATGATATCATTAGCAGTAATCACCGAAACTGAAGCCGCCTTATTTTGTAGCGAACTTTTTATTTGGGTACTTAAAAGAACCACTTCAGAAAGTGCCGTGGTGTCCTTAGTTGTTTGAGCAAATCTTTTGTCAATGAAATGAAAACCCATAAGGGTGAAAAGTAAAATGATTGAAGGCTTATAGCTCATGAACATAATTTGAATACACTAAAATACGACAGTTAACTATAATAAAAAAGCCTCC
>NZ_JCBCCK010000503.1:0-4901 GCF_059864935.1 Planktosalinus sp. | reverse complement strand
CTACGAAAATATAAGTGAAACTGTAGCAGGTAAAACGATACTTGTAACCGGAGGTGCCGGTTCAATTGGGAGTGAAATTGTAAGACAGGTATTGAGTTTTAATCCAAAACTTGTTGTTGTTTTAGATCAGGCTGAAACACCATTGTATGAATTGGAATTAAGAATTGAGGAAACAAATCCCAACGCAAATATTATTACTGAATTGGTCAATATAACAAATATGTACCGTTTGGCTTTGGTTTTTGAAAACTATGATTTTGATGTGATATATCACGCAGCGGCATACAAACACGTTCCCATAATTGAAAGAAATCCTCACGAAGCCATATATGTTAATGTTCTTGGGACAATGAACTTAGTTAAATTGGCTATAGCAGGTGGAGTGGAGCGCTTTGTGATGATTTCAACTGACAAAGCTGTTAACCCCACAAATGTAATGGGAGCTTCAAAACGTGCGGCTGAAATGTATGTTCAATCAATACAAGAAGAAAAAGGTGTAAAAACAAAATTCATCACCACTAGGTTTGGTAATGTTTTGGGCTCAAACGGCTCGGTAATTCCCCATTTTAAAAGGCAAATTGCTAAAGGTGGCCCCATTACGGTTACGCATCCTGATATCATCAGGTATTTTATGACCATCACTGAAGCCTGTCAATTGGTTCTTCAAGCCGGAGCAATGGGTGATGGAGGCGAAATTTATGTATTTGATATGGGAAAACCGATTAAAATCATGGATTTGGCCACCCGAATGATAAGACTGTCCGGTTTAATACCCAACGAGGATATTAAAATTCAAGTAACCGGATTAAGACCGGGAGAAAAACTTTATGAGGAACTACTGGCAGACAGTTCAATCAACCTGCCAACACACCATGAAAAAATTATGGTAGCAAAGGACTTTCCCAAAGCCTTTTCAGAAATTAAGTCAAAATATGAAACATTAATAAAAGTTTCATTGAGGGGAGAAGAAGAAAAAGTGGTGATGATTTTAAAAGAAATTGTAAAAGAATATAAAAGCGAAAACTCAAAATTTTCATATTTGGATAAGTAACAATTCGAAACCGATATTATTCACTTTCTTCCATCGTGTGATAGACGTTTTGCACGTCGTCATCTTCTTCAATTTTTTCCAGTAACTTATCCACATCGGCTGTTTGCTCGTCAGTGAGTTTTTTGGTGACCTGCGGAATGCGTTCAAATCCTGAAGACAATATCGCAAGGTGATGTTCTTCCAGATATTTCTGTATGGCACCAAAACTTTCAAAAGGGGCATAAATATGAATACCGTCTTCATCTTCAAAAACTTCTTCCACACCAAAATCAATGAGTTCAAGTTCGAGTTCCTCTAGGTCAATGTCTGTTTTTTGTATGCGAAAGTTGCAGGTGTGGTCAAACATAAAAACCACAGAACCACTGGTTCCGAGGCTTCCATCACATTTATTAAAATAGGACCGGATGTTGGCCACGGTCCTCGTGTTGTTGTCAGTTGCGGTTTCCACCAAAATGGCAATACCATGTGGCGCATAGCCTTCAAAAAGCACTTCTTTAAAGTCGCCCAAAGATTTGTCTGAGGCTCTTTTAATGGCCCTTTCAATATTGTCTTTGGGCATATTCACCGATTTGGCATTCTGGATAACTGCACGCAACCTGGAATTGGCATCAGGGTCCGGCCCACCTTCTTTGACAGCCATAACAATGTCTTTGCCAATTCGAGTAAACGCTTTGGACATTGCAGACCAACGTTTCATTTTTCGTGCTTTCCTAAATTCAAATGCTCTTCCCATTTCAATAAAGAATTTTAGTTTAAAAAGTGGTCAAAAATAATCATTCCTTTAGAAAATTTAGCCTACTAGTTCATCAATAATTTGTGCCAGGGAAAAATCTTTTTCGGTAAGCCCGCCGGCCTCGTGAGTGGAGAGTGTAATACTCAGTTTGTTGTACACATTGGCCCAGTCAGGGTGATGATTGAGTTTTTCGGCCTCAAAAGCAATGCGGGTCATGACTGAAAAACAGTCTTTAAAATCCTGAAACTCGATGGTGGTGTGTATGGCATTATCGCTGTATTCCCACCCGTCCAGGTTTTTCATTTGTTGAGTGATTTGACTTTTAGATAATTTGCTCATAACAGTGTGGATTTTAATGTTAAAATTTCTTCTTTAAGGGTGACTTCATTGATAACATCAGTTACGGTATAATTGTACTCTGTAACTTCAAAACTTTCTTGTGGTAAAACCGCCAAAAATCGATCGGTGTTTGAAGCATAACTGCGCATAAAAACAGGGGTATTGTCTCCCAGTTTTTCGGTGATTTCTTCAAACAGGTCGCTGTGATGAACCAAGTCGGTACTTCCTGAGTGAAAGATACCTCTTTTTTTCTGATTGATCAGGTAGTGTAGGTGTCTGGGAAAATGAGAATCAGTCGTTACGTTAATTACCAAATCTTCAAAAATATCAAAATTGCTTTTGTGTTTTATGGCCATTTTCAGACGGATGAGCTCAGGGGCGTTGACTCCCAAAACTAGTGGTAATCTGAAAATCAAATAGTTTTCTTCAGGCAATTGTCTGATTATTTTTTCGATACTAAGGTGGTATTTACCTGCTTCAGAAAGTGCCAGTGGCTTGTCTTTTTCCTTGGCAGGAAACTGGCTCAACCCATCAAAAACCTGTGCTGTGGAAATAAAAACAAGTTTGCAATTTTGGGTTACCGTAACATAGGAAAACAATTGCTCGTGAACTTTAACACCTGATTTGTATTCCGAACTAAAACAGGAAATAATAACATCCGGCTGAACCATGTTGAGAATGTCGTCAATATCGTCAGTCTCTCCATCAAACTTATAAAACACCTGATTCTCGCCAAAGAGACTTTCCTGACTAAAAAAAGTCCCATAAACATCAAAATAAGGTCTCAGTTCTTTGTAAATGGCATTCCCAATAAAACCGCTGGCACCGAGTATGAGGATTTTGTTTTCCATTTACCCTTTGTAAAACGGAAGTTTCACCACAGTGGCGGGAATGGCGTTTTTCCTGATTTGAATGTTAATGATACTTCCAGGCACGGCATACTCAACCGGCACATAACCCAAGCCAATTCCTTTGTTGAGTGAAGGTGACATAGTACCGCTGGTGACAATCCCGATTGGGTTTCCGGCTTCATCAACAATATCATAGTCGTGGCGTGGAACTCCTCTTTCGTTCAACTCAAAAGCCACCAGTTTTCTTTTTATGCCGATTTCCTTTTGTTTTTTTAAATTTTCTGAATTGATAAAGTCTTTGGTGAACTTGGTAATCCATCCCAAACCGGCTTCCAGGGGTGAAGTGGTCTCGTTGATGTCGTTGCCATAGAGGCAGTAACCCATTTCCATTCGCAGGGTGTCACGTGCAGCAAGACCAATGGGCTTGATGCCAAAAGCAGCTCCGGCTTCCATCACTTTGTTCCATACTTGTTCTGCCTCGCTGTTTTTGCAGTAAATTTCAAATCCGCCGCTTCCGGTATAACCTGTGGCAGAAATGATTACATGCTCAATTCCGGCAAAATCAGCCACTACAAAACTGTAAAAAGGAATGCTGCTCAAGTCAACACTGCTGAGGGCCTGCATGGCTTCAACGGCTTTAGGCCCTTGAATCGCTAGTAAGGAATAATCCTCTGAAAGGTTTTTCAGTTCAGCACCCATAGTGTTGTGCTTGTTGATCCAAGCCCAGTCTTTCTCAATGTTTGAAGCGTTCACCACGAGCAGGTATTTTTCTTCATTAAAACGGTAAACAATCAGGTCATCAACAATACCTCCGGTTTCATTGGGAAAACAGCTGTATTGTGCTTTACCGTCCACCAGTTTTGAAGCGTCGTTTGAACACACTTTTTGAATCAAATCCAAAGCATTTTTTCCGGTGACGAGAAACTCACCCATATGTGAAACATCAAAAACCCCAAGGGTGTTTCTCACAGTTTGGTGTTCTATCGTTACACCTTCATATTGAACCGGCATATTGTATCCCGCATAAGGAACCATTTTGGCACCCAAAGCTTCGTGTATGTGTGATAAAGCTGTATTTTTCATTTAAAATGTATAATATAAAAGTTTTTAAAAAGGGATACCTTTTTACCTCTCCTTTGGAGAGGTCGAATACCGTGAAGCGGTATTCGGGTGAGGCAAATTTATTTAAAAACAACCACTTTAACCCAATGAAAACAGGAATGTTTTAAAAAATTATGACATTGAAACCTAAACCTCAATTTTCTTTAACTCCTTGTAGTTGTTATAGAGTTTTTTAAGCAGGATGCCGTAAACAATTCTGTAAAATAAAATTAAAAGCAATATAAGGATGACCCCTGCTACAACCTGAGCGATGAGAAATTTAGTTAAAAATTCAGGACCATCAGGAATTGTCCCGTAAGTATCAGCCATTGCCTCGAGAAGAATATCACTTTTAGTGTAATAAAAATAGTTTATAATAATAAGTGTAACTGCAAATGCACTGACGTTGTACAAAACAAAATATTTGACAGTCCTTCTTGTTTTTAAAATATTATGCATTAATGATTTTGTACTGTCGGTCACCTTTATCGAAATGTAGTTTTTATAAAACAAGAAAATAAAAACAATAACTATTATATAGTGAACAATATTGAAACCAATCATAAAAGGTGTTAAGCCCAGTTTTTCAATGATTTCGAAAGACGATTTGGGAGAAACAAAATAGAGTCCTATCCAAAATGCAAGCTCGAGTAAACTGATGATAAAAATCCACTTCACGATGGAAGTAGAGCGTTTAAACAGCATATTATAAATCTGGGAATAGCTCAGTTTGGGATGCTCCTGTTCCCTTTGCTTCCAGTTTTGTTTTAATAGTTCTAATTGATCCATAATGTTACGGATTGAGGATGTTTCTTAATTTTTCTTT
>NZ_JCBCCK010000126.1:0-1184 GCF_059864935.1 Planktosalinus sp. | reverse complement strand
TTGGTGGGCTTCTTCGTGACTGGTTACAACGGCAAAACGGTGACCAATAATCATATCATTCACCTGAGCCTCGGCAGTAAAAGGGTTGTAGTAACCGCTGTAGCCCATATAAGTGAGCCCAAGGCTCCAGGAGGAAGCTTTAATGCTTTTGGGATGGTATGAAAATGTGGGAAACTTTTCGCTGAGGTTGTCATAGCCGTTGGTAGACAGTTTAAAAGTTTCACGTTGTGAAAAGGGATTAATAACTTTAACGGAGTCTTCCGCGCCAAGCGTATTGTGCAGTTGGTTGGCTTTTTCAATCAAGTTTTCGGTGAGGGTGATAAGCTCTTCGGTGGTGTATTCGCGCTCTACGCCCAGGGTTTGATGCAACGGTACCCGATAATAATTAAAGCCCCAAAGCATATTAAACAGAAAATAAACAATGGAAAGGGTAGCGGTAATGTCCAGAAAAAAACCAACGGGTTTTGTTTTAATCCTTCTAATATTAAGGTAAAGCCAACGCACGGCAAGGATGACCAGCGCACTGTAAAACACATCACCCACAGAAAACGGAATCCACCCAAAGAGATGACGAAAGATTTTTGACACAAACGGAAAAACACCCAGACTGTAGTATTTTTCAACAAACTCCGGGAAATAAGACAACACCCGCAGGCCTATCATTTGGGCCACAAGCAGGAGGGTAAGGATGATTTTTGTGCGTCTGTTCATACTGCCCCCTAAATTAGGGTTATTTTTTGAATGCTGTATTTTTTGAATGGAAATCAACAACTTTATGTATTAAATAGAAGTTGAAAAGATTAAGAAACAAAAACGGGGGCGAAGCCCCCGTTGTATTTTTAATGCTGACTGAGTTTAAAAGACAGTCCTGATAAATAAAAATTATTTCACTTTTTTTCCAATCAATTTCGCAACAGATTTTCCTGTTTTTGCATAACCTTCTGCAATGCGGTCATTGTTGTTGGCCACTCCAATGTAATTGTCCCCGGGTGCATTCCGGCTGTTGATTACCAACAAAACATTTGAGGGGTTTGCAGTTTCCACAAACTTCAAACGGGTAGTCACTTTAGAGGGTTGTTTCATCACTGCGGCAAACCAACCCGGATAAATCCAAACAGTCTCTACAATCAACGTGTACTTGGAATCAGCATCCTCAGAAGCTTTGATATCCATGTTTTTGTTCA
>NZ_JCBCCK010000489.1:0-2576 GCF_059864935.1 Planktosalinus sp. | reverse complement strand
ACGATATTCTGGTATTCTTCCTGCGATACTTTTTGCCCACGGGAAGGTTTTCTAATCACTTCAGGGTTTTTGGGGTTTAGGACTATGCGCGTACACAAAATGGACGTCCTGTCTGCCTGAACTTCAAGTATGAGTCCCGGCAAACCGTGAAACTCACCCGGCCCATGCTGAATGGGAATTTGTGGTGTGTACCAAGCTGTAATAGTAATTTCTTTGGGGATTTCTATTTCGTCCATAATATCGGTTCCTGTAGAATCTTTTTTGGTTTTAGCCTCATTTTCTTCAGGGGAACCGTCCCTGTTTCTTCTGCGCATGGATTGCCAGTCAGTATCTCCCAATTGTTTTACGGCAGTGGCTTTAAAAACCACATACTGGCCTATTTGCTTAGACTCGTTAACTAAAGTCCATTCCAACTTTGGTAAAGTATCGGAAATTAAAAATTGTTTGCCAAAGAACTCCTGTTCCTGTAAAAACTCGTCTGTTTTGGTGTTTTTGTATTGTGCCCCGGCGGTGAAATTTCCCATCATCATCATCATTCCACCTCCACCTCCCGGTGTAGCCAGTTTTTCTTCTTCTTTGTATAAGGATTCCTCCTGATTGAAGTTTAAAATATAGGTTTTTTCCAGAGCACTTTTCATCATCTGGGCGATTTGTTGGCGCATTTGCTCAGTCATTTGCTGTCCTTCAAAATCCATATCGACATTGGTTTTTGACTGATAAATTGCCTGACCGGTAAAGTTTTGTGCAGTTATTGCTATTGAAAAAATCAGGGCGAATAGGGTAATGAGTTTTTTCATAATCTTATGTGAATTTCAAAAAGTTAGAATCAAATCTAATACAATTGTTACATTAAGACACAAATTTTAACAAAGGGTTTAACTTGAATGGTAAACTTTAAATAGCAATCTTTTTAGTACATTTAGCTTTCCTATGAAGTACTTAATCATTCAGATTTGTCTTTTCACATTCATTTCTTCTTTCGCTCAAGCCGAAATGAACCTCAGCACAGTGAACAAAACACCCCTTACTGCCGATCGTTTTGTGGGAACAGACAACTTTGGACATCATTATTCCATACTAAAAAATACACTTTTCAAAACATCCCCTTCAGAAACTTTTGAGTTTAAAGATTTTCAATTAGGTGCTATCGGAAATGTAGATTTGCTGAACCCACTAAAAATCACCCTTTTTTATCCCCAATACCAAACAGCCGTGATACTGGATAACAAGCTCAACGAAATCCGGCGTATTTCATTTGTAATGGAGCCGCCCTTTTTGAATGTCGCAAATGCCACAACAGCAGCCGACAATAAGCTTTGGACATTTAATGAAGATTCACAGCAACTGGAAATGTACAATTATCGTGAACAAGTCAACTATACACTCTCCAGACCCATCGCTGAAAAGTATATTACCCATCAAAGTAACTACAATTTTTGTTATGTGCTTACAGAAAAAACCCTGAGGGTTTATAACGTTTATGGCAGTTTGATTAACAGTATTCCTGCTGAAGAAATCAATAAAATATCACTTTCTAACGATAGAATTCTGGCATTGAGGGAAGGCACTTTATCATTGCTTACCGAAAACCTGTCAGTTGAAACAGTTTTGAATACCCTCGAATTAACAATAAAAGATTTGTATCTCTCTGATGATTTCCTGTATATTTACGATGGTGAAATTATTCACAAATTCAAGCTAACCAAAACTCAAAATTAAATCAATGCACGTTGCCATAGCAGGAAATATCGGTTCGGGAAAAACCACACTGACGAGACTTTTATCAAAACATTACAAATGGCAACCCCATTATGAAGAGGTAGACGACAATCCTTATCTGGACGATTTCTACAATCAGATGGAACGCTGGTCTTTTAACTTGCAGATTTACTTTTTGAACAGCCGTTTTCGACAGATACTCGATATTCGCAACCAAGGTAAAAATGTTATTCAGGACAGAACTATATATGAAGACGCCTACATTTTTGCACCCAACCTGCACGCCATGGGCTTGATGACCAATCGTGATTTTGAAAACTACAAATCACTTTTTGATTTAATGGAAGAAGTCACTGAAAGCCCTGACTTGATAATTTACCTGCGCAGCTCCATACCCAATCTGGTAGCACAAATCCACAAACGTGGCAGGGAATATGAAAACAGCATCAGCATCGATTACCTCAGCCGATTAAACGAACGTTATGAAGCCTGGGTACATAAATATGACAAAGGTAAACTGCTTGTGATTGATGTGGACAACCTAAATTTTGTAGATGACCCTGAAGATTTTGGAAAAGTGATTAACCGCATTGATGCAGAACTGCACGGCTTATTCTAATAAAAAAATCCCATTCAGAAATAAATCTAAACGGGATTTTTTAATTCTATTTAAACAGTATTACTGCTTTTTCAATTCATCAATTCGTCTTTGAACCTCTTCGTGGCTTCCTGAAAATTCATTTACTTCTTCTACTCTTTCACCATCTACAGTTTTCACTACAGTTACTTTAGCAGTTGTTTCATCTCCTTGCACAGAAGTTTCAATAAATACTTGTCTAACCTCATTTGAAGTTTCT
>NZ_JCBCCK010000479.1:0-1161 GCF_059864935.1 Planktosalinus sp. | reverse complement strand
CCGGTTTTGACGGATACATTAATTCTATAGCCATTCACCCATCTAATCCGGACAAAATAGCAATTGCAACCACAAGTTCGTTGAAAGTTTATGTTTCTGATAATGGTGGACAGACCTGGACCAATTACAGGTTAAACCTTCCCAATTTTCAGGCACTGGCACTTGAATGGCACGATAATGGGCAGGACGGACTTTATCTCGGGATGAACTATGGTGTTTATTATAGCGACAATACATTTTCGGAATGGCAGGTGTTTAACAACAATTTGCCCAATGTGATTATCAATGAACTTGAAGTCAACTATGCCGAAAACAAAATTTATGCCGGCACTTATGGTAGAGGATTGTGGGTTTCTCCTGTTTATGAACCTACCTTAAGTTTTGAAGATATAGAACTATTCTCTTCACTTTCGGTATATCCGGTTCCTGCAAATGACATTCTTAATGTTTACTGGAATGAAAATTATATTTCAGATTTGAGACTTTTTGATAACACCGGAAAACTAATTCTATACCACAGGGAAATCCCATTATTTAACATTCATCAAATGGATATTTCCAATTTAAAAACAGGAGTGTACTATTTGAGAATCAACAACGAAAAAGGCTCAACCACCCGAAAAGTCATCATAAAATAAAAAATCAAATTATGGAGTTTTCCTCAAAACTGCTTGAAAATGCCGTGAATGAAATTTCGCAACTTCCCGGAATCGGTAAGCGCACCGCACTCAGGCTGGCACTTTTTCTGTTGAGAAAACCCGAAGATATAACCAACGCCCTCACAGATGCGTTGCGAAAAATGCGTGATGAAATTAAATTTTGTAAAAACTGCAACAACATTTCAGATATCGACCTTTGCGAAATCTGCCTGAACAGTAACAGAATTCACGAAATCGTGTGTGTGGTCGAAGACATCAGGGATGTAATGGCCATTGAAAACACCAGTCAGTTTAAGGGAATCTATCACGTGCTGGGCGGAAAAATTTCCCCTATGGACGGTATCGGGCCAAACGATTTGAATATTGATTCACTGATTGAAAAAGTAAAAAACGGAAAAACCAAAGAAATCATTTTCGCGTTAAGCTCCACAATGGAAGGTGACACCACAAATTTTTACATCTTTAAACAAATTGAACCTTACAACATCACCACAACCACCAT
>NZ_JCBCCK010000119.1:0-15520 GCF_059864935.1 Planktosalinus sp. | reverse complement strand
GGCTCCAACAATCAAACCTTCATCGGGATTATAACCTAAGCTGGGTAGTAGTTGTTTGAATGTGTACTTATGTTTTTTGTAATTGTAAGTGTTTAGTTCATAATCATCTCGGAGCTTTATAGTGGCCTTTTTGGCGTTTTCAACATTATTTTTTTTCGATTTAAAATCATAAATAGTAATGTTCTTCCCTTTTTCTATAATGTAGGTGTCGTTGTTTTGACCACCAATGAGTTTTATTTTTATTTTTTTACTTTTTCCGGTTACTTCAAAGGTGTCAGTATCATCAAGTCCATAAACCCAAAGTTCTTTGGTTTGGCCCGGGTAAAGAGTTTCTGTATAAAATGGTTTTTGAATTTCGCCTTTTATAATTCTTGAAAAATAAACTTCCAATTCGCCATTATCTTTTGCAATAATTTTGATGTAATCATCTTTATTGGTGGCTTTTAAAATTCGGTATTTAGATAAATAGTTATAATATCTTGTGGCTATATCCTGTAAATTTTCACGACGTTGTTTTAAAATATGTTTGATTTCTTCGATGCTTTGGTCTTGCAATTCTATAGGAATGTTTTTAAAAGCATCTTCAATCACAACATCTGTTATTTGCTGATGAATATAAAGTGCGGTTTGTTCCCAAAGGTTTTTATCTAAGGTTTCTAAAATAGTAATATCTAGTGGCAGCGGTTCAAAATTAAAACCTTTAATAGAGCTGATGTTGGGTTCAAATTTTCGCAATAATTTGGCCTGCGGAATTAAAATAACCGCAGCGCCTAGTAAAAAGCCGTCTGACATTTTTGAGAAAGCCTGATCTCTATCTCTTGGAAGTGGTTTGTATATTTTTTGGCCATTTTCTTTGTATTCCATCCATCGCCATTGGTCTTGGTGGCGATCCCAATCGCCTATAAGCATATCAAACAATCGAGCTTTGAGGTATTCTTTTTGATCAACGATAGCAGATTCTTTTTTTGTTATTTCTATAAGCATATCATCTGTACTAACAATTTTGCCAGTAAAATTTTCTGTCCCTAAATGTTTATGACCATCTGATGCGTGTTCTTCAATAATATACAATTCATCACCAAATTCATTATTGAAGCTTGCTAAAGCATTTTGTTTTGGCACATAAATAAGCTGTGGATTTAAATGCGCTAATCCTATGGCATCAGAAAGTGTTCCTGTGATTAAAGGCGCATAAGGATAAGAGCCTGTAAACACATCTTTAACAAGATTTTCAGTTGCGGTATTTTCTAATTCAGGTTGAATATATTGGTCTTTAAAAATAGTAGCCTGCAAGTATTGTGAAGGTTGTTTTTTCATTGCCCGAATTACAAATCTTTGGCCATTGGCATCTTTAAGATGAAGTGATTTTGATTGGGTGCCACCGCCTTTTCTAAAAGGTGTAAGCCCGCCGTATAAAGTATCTAGGTAAGCTATGGGTGCTTTTACGGGAAGTGCATAGTATTTTCTATACCGCTCACCCCATAAAAATTTATGAAAACCACTTTTATTGACTTCATTTTCGGTATAAATAGAAGCACTTACAGAATCTAAGGCAATGGCTTTGAATGATGATTGTAATTCGGTATTTTGAGCTTTAAAGATGGTGGTTTCATACTCTATTTGTTTGGCAGAAATAAATTTTACCGTTGTGGCACCATTCTTATAAACATCAAGTACGGCATAGCCATTTTCGCCATAGGAAAATTGATGGTGCTTAGGTAAACGGGTTGGTGTTTTTTTTGAGGCGCTCCCACTAATGATTTGAGGAATGTTGTCTTCTACAATATATTGCAAGCTATGTTCGTGACCTGAAACAAATATAACGCCGTCATTATATTTGGCAAAAGTCTGTAGATTTTTGGCTAAATCGTTGTAGTGTACATTACTTAAATCTGCATTTGATACACCTGTGGTGGTCCTTAAAATGTTTTTGATTGTACCTAATATGGGTAATGGCTTTAAATGATCTTGAAAGCTGTATTGACCGCCGTGTGGACCATTAGAAAATAGTGGGTGATGTAAGGCTATGATAGTGGTTTTGTCTTGAGCTTTTTTAATTTCGCTGAGTAATTCGTCTAAAAATTGGTTTCGGGTTTTAATATCGCAGTCATCATTGATGGTAGGATGGTTGTCCCAGTTGGTAATATACCATTGCGAATCTACGATAAGAAGCACGATATCATCTGATATCTTCACCTTTTCTAGCGGGCAGCCATTTTCAGGTAAAAAGGTGTTTTTACCCAAGGCGTTTTCTATAAATTTTTCTTGCCGCTTTAAACCTTTAACACTCTTGTTGTACCAGTCGTGATTGCCGGGTATAAAAATGGTTTGTCCATTAAAATTTTTGACAATATTGATTTGATTTTGCAGTGCTTGTTCTGCGTTTTTGCGGTGCTTACTATTTTCTTTTGGCATCCCTTTCGGATAAATATTATCGCCTAAAAAGAGTACTGTCGTGTTTTCGTTTTCCTTGTTTAGTGAATCTCTTATTTGAAGAAAAAGTGTATTTTCATCTTTTCTATTCGTATAGCCACCATCTCCTATTAAGTAGAAGCGATGTGATATAGGCTCATTAGTTTGATTTTCCTCACTATTTATTGAGCTATTTACCTGCTTGTTGAAAGTGGCACAATTTGACAATAAAATCGAGTAAAAGCTTAAAACGGTTATTTTAAAGATTACACGCATTGATTGTGAAGATTAAATAAATGGTGGTGGTTATGATGATTCCTGCTAAAAAAATATTGAGTGAAAGCCGAATAAATTTGAATTTTTTTTGCAACTCAACACCTTGGTAGTACAAGTCCCTTATCAATGATAAATACATATAATCTTTATCATTGAGAAGTTGTAAAAATCCCCACTCAAAATCGGGATATTTCATCTTGTGAAAATTACCAAAGTATAAAAGGTTTCCTTGTTTGTTTCTAATTTGCTCCTCTGTAAATTTACCTTGGGCTATTATGGGTCTTATACCCAGCACTGCAAACAATATTGAAAAGACATTTACAAATGCAAGGATAATAAATGGAAGCTGACTATTTATGTTTGTCGAGTCTTCACTTCCGATCACACGTCCAATGATTAGAGAAAGAACTATCGTGTTGATAGTAATCATTATTCGCGCTTTGTCATCCACCAATTTTTTTAGTGTATAGTGATTTTTTGATGTGGTTCTAAAAAGTGTTTGGATGCCTCTATCATCTCGGTTCTTTATTTTTGATAGTTGTTTTTTTAATTGATTGAGTTCATTTTCGTTAATATTCAGCTCTTTCTCTAATATTAAATCATTTTGGCGAAGTACTTTTTTTTGTTCTTTTTTGAGTTTCTTTTGAATGTTCTTTTTATGTTTAGAAAAATGCTCCTTGGCATAATCTGTTTGAAATGATTTATTATCTAAATAGGCTAAGTTTTTATCATACCAATGGTTTTTAGTGCTAAAAACACCTTTGGCCACCAATTGGTCGTACACTTTAAATAAACGATTTTCTCCATTTATTGGACAAGATATATCCATTAAAAAGGTGTCATTTAATATTTTTGAAGTTATACTTGTTTGTTTGTCATTCAGGAAGGTTTCGTTAATTACATTAAGTGCTTTGTGAATTGATTTTTCGTCAATTGAAAATTGGTCTTGAATTATTTGAGCACTTTTCTCAAACTCTTCTTTTTTAAATTCATAAAACGTATGATTTTCGTTTAAATAATTCAATAAAACAATGTAGGTCGCTAGGAAAATGATAGCGTCACTTTCGATATCATCCTCTTTGTTTTTAATCAATAAGGTGAGGTTTTTTTCAATTCTATACAACCATTGCAGGTCTGTGTAGATGTTTTTTGAGCTATTCTCGTTGATCTTGTCAAGAATAAATTGTTTAATGGCTGGTAGATTCATAACGGTTTATATTTTTTCTGTTTTAATATTTACGCCATTAAGAAGTGTTTTATTTACAGGACATTTAGCCGCAATTTCTATCAAACGTTCTTTTTGTTCATCGGTTAAATTGCCTTCCAATTCTATTTTTTTGGTGATGGTTTCTATTTTTTCATTATCTTGATTATCTCTAACAAAGCTCATATGGGTATAAACCTCTTTTAAATCCCATTTTTTGCGTTCTGCATAAAGTTTTAGGGTCATATTTGTGCAAGCACCCAAAGCAGCTTGCAGCAATTCAAAAGGTGCTAAACCCAGATCATCGCCACCTACATTTTTAGGTTCATCGGCTACAAGGCTGTTCCTTCCGTTTGAAATTTGAGTGGTGAAATTGTTTTGCAAATCTAAATGAGCCACCACCTGTGCATTTTCCGGTTTGAGCTGTTTTTCTTGTTCTTCAGAAATGTTTAAATACCTGTCTGCCCAGGTTGCAATAGAGCGTGCTGCATACAGACTATCAGCTTTTTTGGATAACAAATGATCTGCACCATCTAGGCTGATAAAACTTTTTGGGTGGTGTGCCAGCTGGTAAATTTTTGCTGCGTTTTCTATACCCACCACGGTGTCTTGTGGTGAGTGCAGGATAAGTATGGGAATGCGCAGTTTTGGGATGATTTTTTTGGTATCGTGATTTTCTAAATCTTCTAAAAAGTGTTTTTTAATTTTAAAAGGTCGGCCACCAATGGAAATTGCTGCTTCGCCCTTTTTAATAATATCTTCTTTGTTTCCCAATAAATGACTTACATGTAGCGCATCGGCTGGAGCACCAATGGTGGCAACAGCTTTAATGTTGCTTAGTTTGCCGGCGGAGACCAAAACAGCTACACCACCCAGTGAATGGCCTATTAATAATGTTGGTGCTTGGTAATGTGTTTCCAAATAATCATTTACAGTGATTAAATCTTGCAAATTATGGCTGAAATTGGTGTCTGCAAATTCACCCTCACTCATTCCAAGGCCTGTAAAATCAAACCGAAGCACTCCGAAACCGTATTGCGTAAGTTCGTTACTAATGGTCCTAACAATTGACAATTGGCTACTGCATGTGAAACAATGGGCAAAAATGGCATATTGTTTTACTTTTTTATTGGGAGGTAGCTCCAGAGTAGCGTGGAGGGTTTCGCCATTGGAATTGGGTATATCTATTTTTGTTTTCATTATGTTTGGGTTAGATTAAAGGATAGCAAGAGTGATCTATCAAGACTAAAAGTGAGATTAAATATAGTTCATTCTCTTAAAACAGTATTCATACTTTAGGCTAATAAAAACCACAATAGGTAAGTCGTTAATATTAACAATCCTTACAATTTAATAAATGAGAGCACATACAATGGCTTGCAGCTATCTTTACTGAGATAATAAGGGTATTTTTACCTATTGCCTGTTTGATTTAAGAAACTGGAAATGGCAGAGAAGAAATGTCAAAAGGGGTAATCTTTTTGTATTTGAATTAAAGTAAATCCACTAAAACAATAAAAAAAATCGGCCAAACGGTAATGATTGAAGAATCATTTCGACTTAACAACAAACAAAATAACTGTTACTATGAAAAATGATTTCTCTGATTTAAAAGCCGTGTATGTCAACTGCACCTTAAAAAAATCCCCAACTCAAAGTCATACCCGTATTTTGATGGATCTCTCTGCTAATATTATGAAATCTGAAGGGGTCGCTGTGGAGTTTATTCGTTTTGCAGATTATGATATCCCTGTTGGTGTTCAACCCGATATGACCACAGAAGGGGAAGCCAATGACGACTGGCCGGAACTCTACAAAAAAATAGATGCTGCTAATATCCTGATTATTGGAACACCCATTTGGTTGGGCGAACGTTCCTCTGTCGCTTCAAAATTGATTGAACGTTTGTATGCCATGAGTGGCTATCAAAACGATAAAGGTCAGTATATATATTACGGCAAAGCAGGAGGTTGTTTGGTAACAGGAAATGAAGACGGTGTTAAGCACTGTGCTATGGGAATCCTGTATGCACTACAACATTTGGGATACAGCATACCTCCGCAAGCAGACGCTGGCTGGATTGGGGAAGTTGGTCCCGGCCCCAGCTATGGTGATACAGAATGGAATGGTAAGAAAATAGAACCACCTGTTGGGTATGATTCAGATTTTACCAACAGGAATACTACCTTCATGACCTATAACTTGATGCATCTGGCCAAAATGTTGAAAGACCGGGGCGGATATCCTGCCTATGGGAATTCGAGAAAAGAATGGGATGATGGTACAAGATGGAATTTTGAAAATCCGGAGTATAGATAGAAAAAACTAAAATAGATTATATGTCTAAAAATGTATCTGAACAGCTCCTGGATATTCTCGTTAATACGGGGGTTTCCCATATTTATGGCGTGATGGGCGATGCCTTAAATTTTTTGGTAAAAGCAATCGAGGAACGTAATGACGTGGACTGGATAGGAATGAAACATGAAGGCAATGCCTCCTATGCGGCTTTTGGACAAAGTCAGACTTCTGGGGAATTAGGGGTTTGTGCGGGAACAGTAGGACCCGGAGCGCTCCATCTCATCAATGGTCTTTACAATGCTAAAAAAGAACGAACGCCCGTAATTGCAATTACAGGACAGATCCCTCAAAAGCAACAAGGGACCAATTATTTTCAGGAAGTGGATTTAAAGAAAGTATTTGATGATGTTTGTGATTATCAAGCCATTATAAAAACCCCGGAACAGGCTCCTATGGTGATTCAACGTGCCATTAAAATTGCGTTGGCCAACAATGCGGTATGCAGAATTGAATTAGCGGCAGATATAGCCGAAATGGATGCCAAAAACGAAGAGTTTGTGCATTCCATAAAACAATATATTTCAAAATTGGTGCCATCAGAAGAAACGGTTACTAAAGCGGCAAGCTTTTTAAATGAGGCAAAAACAGTCGGAATTTTGGCTGGAGAGGGTTGTCGTGAAAGCAGAAATACAGTTTTGGAACTATCAAGGAAATTAAAAGCTCCCATTACCCACAGCTTGCGTGCAAGCGATATTTTTGACCACGAGACGGAAAATGTAGTAGGCCTTACCGGCTTAATCGGAAATCCATCAGGTTATAATGCGGTTATGAACTGTGATTTGTTGCTTATGCTTGGTACAGATTTCCCCTATATTGACTTTTTGCCCCACAAAACCAAAACCATACAAGTAGATATACGGCAGGAAAGTATTGGTAACAGAACGGCTGTGGATTTAGGCGTATGGAGCGATATATCTTCATTTTTGGATATGCTGCTGCCAAAAATAGAAGAAAAGAAAAATTCTGATTTTCTTGACAAGTTAGTAAAGAGCTTTGGGGATTGGAAGAAAAATATGGCCAATCAGGCTTCATCGGAACGCGATCAGGAACCCTTACAACCACAAATATTTGCAGGTTTAGTAAACAAACATGCTTCCAATGATGCTATTTTTACCATAGAAACGGGAACCTCAGCGATTTGGGCAGCCCATCATATTTCTTTCCATGGTCAAAGACGCATAATCGGTTCTTTTAATCACGGCTCTATGGCAGTAGGATTGCCTGCAGCTATCGGGGCTCAATTTGCTAATCCAAATAGAGAGATTTGGTGTTTGAGTGGTGATGGTGCGTTTAATATGGCCATGCAGGATTTTATCACTGCCGTTAAGCATAATCTTCCCTTAAAAGTACTTATTTTCAATAATTCTGAGCTTAGCTTTGTCAAACTGGAGATGGAACAGGTTGGGCTAGTCCCTAGTCTAGATGCGCTTCACGAGACCAATGTTAATTTTGCCGAATATGCCAAACTCTGCGGTGGGGATGGAATACGAGTAGAACAGGCTACGGAAATTGAGGAAGCCATCATACAAGCTAAAAAAAGTAAAAAACCATTTATTATAGATGCGGTGGTTTCTAGTGGTGCACTATCCTTGCCTCCGCATATAGGCTTTAAAGAAGCCATAGGTTTTGGAACCTCCAAAATTAAGGAAGTTGCACAGGTAATTAGTGGTGATAAAGGCCAATGGGAAAATTTAAAAAAAGAGTTGAGTTCATATTTTAATTAATCAATTTTATCAGATGGATAATCGATTTCTTGATGTTCACAAAGTTGTCCATGAAATGAGCCGTGAAACCTGGCGGAACCTAAAGGGCTATACCTTTTTAAAAGCGCTTATCCTTTCTATTATGGGAGGTGCATTTATAACTTTTGGGGCTTTATTTTCAATTTTGATTTCAGCAGGTGTAGAAACTACCGGAACAGTACTTTTACTGCAAGGTTTTGGCTTTTCTGTAGGCTTCTTTATGGTTATTCTGTCCGGTTCCTTGCTTTTTTCTGAAACCAATGTGGTATTGCCGGCCTCACTTTTAGATTGTAATAACAGGGAACTTATTTTGGGATCCCTTAAATTTTGGGGAGTTACTATCTTAGGAAATGCCATAGGTGCCTATTTTGTGGGTTTAGGAATCAACTATGCTCATGAATATCCTGTAGAGGTGTCAGAAACTCTTTCCCATATTATTGACAAGAAAATGTACTATTTTAGAGGTCATGATACTCAGCATTGGTTTCAGGCCGTTATTAGTGGAATGTTCGGAAATTGGCTGGTTGGCATTGCTGCAGTTTTTGCCATAATGGGAAAAACAATTATCGGAAAATATATTCCTATTTTTCTTGCCGTTAGCGTTTTTGTAGCGGCAAACTTCCAACATAGTCCTGCCAATATGGGCTATTTTTCGTTGATTATGCCTACCGGTAATGGCCCTGGTTGGGAAAATGCAATATTTTGGAATCTTATCCCCGCCGCGATAGGAAATATTTTGGGAGGGATATTCCTGGTAGCCTTACCTTTTTGGTACGCCCTTAGCCTTTCGGAAAAAAATGAAATTAAAAATAAAGGAGTCTCAGAACAGGACCATCAAAAAAATAAAATCAATGGCAAAAATTAAAATAATTCAACCCGAAGAGGCACAGGGCCGCCTCAAAGAAATATATTCTGAAATAGAACAAAATCGTGGTAATATTGCCGAAGTACATAAAATTCAGAGCCTGCGGCCAGAGAGTATCGTCAAGCACATGGATTTGTATATGGAAATTATGTACTCCAAATCTGAATTAACAAGGGCACAACGAGAAATGATGGCCGTAATAACATCAAAGACCAATAATTGCAATTACTGTATAGAGCACCATGCCAGTGCCCTAAATAAATACTGGAAAGATGAAGAAAAAATAGGAAAACTAAAGAATAATTTTTTAATGATCGGCCTTGACCCCAAGGATTTGGCTTTATGTGTTTTTTCCGAAGCCCTGACCAAAAATAGTGATATTAAGGATTACGGGACGTTGACCCAGGAATTAAGGGAAGTGGGGTTTAATGATGAAGCCATCCTTGATGCTGCATTGGTGGTTTCTTATTTTAATTTTGTGAACAGGATGGTTTTAAGTTTGGGCGTGGAGATGGAAAGTGATAAAGGAAAAAACTATAAATACTAAAAACAATAACACAGGACAGGAGACTTTCTTGGAAACAATAAGACATAAGGAATCTAACGTTATATAAATAACACAGTAATTGTAGTAAAACCATTGACACTTTAAACTTTATAGTAAATGAACTATTCAAGATGAGTTCAATAAGGTTTGTTTAGTGCCCTTTATAATTATAAAAAGTTTAAACGAGTTCTTAAATTAAACCAGTTTAATTATGAAAATATATGTCAAAAAATTTTACGAAAAGCTTATTGGAAAATGCGATGATTTTGCAAAAAGTTGCACTCAGGATGAAATTATAATTACCATGGGCATCCTAATAGTTTCTTTTGGAATAATCGGGCTGTTTATTTTTAAATAAGTTTTAAGTTGGTTACCGCTGATTTGGTAATTTTAGCAACGATTACAGTTATTTCTTTTTTCTTAAAAATCTAATTTATTACCTTTAGTCATTAAAAATAAAGAAATGAAAAGATTGTTCCTATTGGTTGTTCTTTATCTTATCTTCAATATAAATGAAACTAACGCACAAGTGTATTTTATAGATGAGTACCCAAAAGTTTGGGAGCGAGCAGCACAGTACTCTATAGCTGTGGCTGAAGCAATGCCGGAAAGCCTTTATGATTCTAAAACTTATCCGGAAGGCATGAGTTTTAAAGAACAGCAGCTCCATATAGTGAGTAATATCTCTTTTTTAACACAGTTTATTTCTGAAGAAAAAAAGGTGTTTTTTGATAAAGCGGCTATAGATACCCTGAACAAAGAAGACATTATCAAGATTATGGAAACGGCGTTCAATTATGTGGCCTATCTAATCGAAAATTCAAAACCCGGAGAATTTTCTCAAAAAACCATTTTTAAGGGATTGGAAGTTTCTAAAGAAAATATATTCTACCTCATCCGGGACCATATGACCCACCACAGGGGCCAATCTGTAGTTTATTTACGCATACAGGGTATTGATGCTCCTAATTATGTTGGTTGGTAAATTTAATTATATTTAAGTATTTGCTTAAATAATAAATTAATTGTATCTTTGTCTCTTTATTGATTTCCAAACAGGAAACCGTAAGGCACACACACTCTAACCCATTTAACAAAAAAAACAGATTAAAATTATGGAAAATAATCAAGCGTGTATCAGGGTTTTTGCTGATAAAATCCAGATAGAAAACTGTCGTGACATACTTCATTCCAATGATAAATCATTTAAAGAATTAAGTAGTCTGTTGGCATTGGCAGGAAATGAAGTAAGGCTAAAAATCCTATTTCTTTTAGAAGAAGAGAATGAGCTCTGCCCCTGCGATCTTTCAGATATTATAGCTATGAGTGTTCCGGCTATTTCACAGCATCTTAGAAAATTAAAAGATGGAAATGTCATTGAAGGAAGAAGGGAAGGACAAACCATTTTCTATTCTTTAAAACAAGAGCAATTGATCTTGCTACGACCATTTTTTAAACACATCGTCAACCGTTCAAAAAAAGAAAAAGTATGAACACGGAAAAAAACATAGCTAAAGGAAAATCAGGTAAACTTGTTGGAGTGGGAGTGTTTTCGGCAGTAGCGGCCTCACTTTGCTGCATTACCCCTGTATTGGCTCTTATCTCAGGGGCATCAGGAGCAGCATCCGCCTTCTCGTGGATGGAGCCGGCAAGACCTTATCTTATTGGTATTACCATTTTGGTTTTGGGCTTTGCCTGGTATCAAAAATTGAAACCCAGAACAGCTGAAGAAATTGAGTGCTCTTGTGAGGAAGATGAAAAACCGGGTTTTTGGCAGACCAAAAAATTCCTTGGAATGGTAACCGTCTTTGCAGCTTTGATGCTCACATTTCCTAATTATGCACACATTTTTTATCCATCAAATGATAACAAGGAAATTATAATAGTCAACGCCTCAGACATACAAACAGTTATTTTTGATATTAAAGGAATGACTTGTAATGGTTGTGCATCTCACGTAGAAAATGATGTAAACAAATTACCAGGTATCCTTAACGTAAATGCCAGCTACGAAGAATCAAATGCCAAAGTAGAATTTGACCAAACAAAAGTGAGCTTGGATCAGATTGAAGAAAGCATCAATGGCACAGGATACAAAGTGGTTGGCAAGCAATAGTATTTTTTTACCTTATTTATTTAAGTATTTATTTAAATAATGACATCATGAAATTTAATTATAAGCTTATAATACGCTCTTTCTTTCTATTGCTAAGTTTTAGCATGTTTGCCCAAGGACCACCCATATTTACCGAAACGCCTATTATGTTGGGAATAGAGGGCAGAGGGGTGAGAACCTTTGGTAACATCGTACAAATGGAAAATGCCAAAGCCTATATTCAACCAATAGCCATTCCATACAATATAACGAACAAATGGCAGGTAGGTGCGGTGGTTCCTTTTGTGGCAATCACTCCCGATGGGATGTCAACTAATTCAGGGATAGGTGACCTTAATCTATTTGTTAAGCGACAGCTTTACCAAGTAGACGGAAAAGCCAAAACCTTGCGAGGTTTACTTAAAATCACAGAAACGCTGCCCACAGGAAAAAATTCAGGAATGCCACCTTTGGGTGCAAACGCGTGGCAAACCAATGTAAGCACAGCAAATGCGTATGTTACCACTAAGTTTGGCATCTATTCTGAAATCGGCTACACATTCAAGGGCAACCATCTGACCGATAATTTTATTTACAACGTTGCTTTCGGACTTCCATTATTACCCCAAAAATACCCTCCAAAACAATTGAATATCTATTTAGAACTCAATGGGGTGTACGAATTTGATGCTATTGGCAATACACTTTTTATCTCTCCAGGATTGCAGTTTATTGCAGGCAGGAAGTTACTGTTGGAATCGGGCATACAATTACCACTTGACCAATCAGCACCCAAAGGGCAGCAAACAGATTATATCCTTCGCATTGGAACAAGAATACTAATTTTTTAAAAACAAGAAGATGAAACGTAGTTCACGAATTCCGCTATCAAAAAAAAATAAAAATATGAGTAAATCAATAATCATTCTATTGTTTGCGTTTACACTCGGTGTTACAACAGCTTTTGCCCAAGAAAACAAAGAACTTTCAGGTACTGTAAAAATGGAAGTCAAAGGCTTGTCCTGCCCATTTTGTGCTTATGGATTAGAGAAAAATTTAAAAAAAATCACAGCAATAGAAAAAGTGACTATTGATGTAGAAGGGGCATTTTTTACAATAGTAATCAAAGAAGGTCAATTCGTTTTAGAAGAGGACATCAAAAAAAGGGTCAAAGATGCTGGATTTACGGCAGGAGACATTAAAGGGATAACAAATGAATAAAGTTGTTTTGTTTTTTGTGGTCATTGCCTTTTTGGCATCCTGCAAGGAGTCCAAAAAGACAAAAATGGAATCTGAAACGGCACAGTGGGGGTTTAAGGAAATTATACAGCTACCTCAAGAGGTTCGCCCGCTTTCAATGGCTATTGAGGGCAGTGAAATTTGGCTCTCTGACCCGGGGCATAACAGGTCATTGAAAATTAATCGTAAAGGTGAATTATTGGATTCAATTACCGATTTGCAGCGACCTATGAATATCGATTTATTCGATGGAAAACTTTACATCCCTGAATATCTTTCAGATAAGATTCTGGTAATTACAGGAAATGCGAAGGATTCTTTATCCCTTATCAATCAACTAGATGCACCTGCAAGTATAGACGTGTCAACATCACAAATAGCCATAGCAGACTTTTACCAACACAGAATAATATTAAAAAATAAGGACGCTGAACTGGTTTTTGGCGAAGAGGGTAGCCAGAAAGGGCAATTTCATTACCCAACAGATGTGAAGCTATACAAAAACCAAATCTATGTTGCCGATGCTTACAACAATAGGGTTCAGGTGTTTGACAATAAAGGTATTTTTAAAGCAATAATCGGGGACGGTTCAGGTATTAATGTAGCATCAGGATTGGATGTCATAGAAAATACCATAGCGATAACCGACCAAGAAAACAACAGGATTTTGATTTTTGATTTGGATGGTAACCTTGTCCAGATTTTAACCGAAAAAATCAACTATCCTACGGATGTATTCCTAACTCAGAACGAGTTGTGGGTAGCAAACTTTAAAACCAATGAATTAACAATCTTTCAAAAGAAATAGGCTCAAAAAAAGAAGGTATAGATATGAAAAAATTTGATGTTTTTGTAATCGGTTCGGGAATGGCAGGAATGAACATTGCCAATATATGTGCCGGTAAAGGCCTAAAAGTAGGGATTACAGATGAATTGCCTTATGGTGGCACCTGTGCCCTGCGCGGTTGCGACCCTAAAAAAATAATGCTTGCAGCTACTGAAGCAAGAGATTTTGCGCAGCATCTTCACGAAAAACAAATCTCTGAAGTTCCTGCTATCAATTGGGAAGCAGCAATGAAATTCAAGCAGGAGTTTGTTGATGAAATGCCACCAAAAATCGAAAAGGGCTACAAAAACAATGGGGTTGAAACCTTTCATCAATCGGCTAAATTTATTTCAGAAAACCAACTGCAGGTAGGCAATGAAACCATAGAAGCAGGAAAAATCGTGATAGCTACAGGTGCAAAGCCCAGGGTTTTGGGAATTCCGGGCGAAGAGTATGCTTTAACCAGCACCGATTTCCTGAATTTCGATAAACTTCCAAAATCGCTTGTTTTTATAGGTGGTGGTTATATTGCCTTTGAATTTGCCCATATGGCAGCCCGCTTTGGCAGCGAAGTAACCATCCTTCATCGTGGCGGGCGACCTTTGGAAAATTTCGATACATTTATAGTGGAGCAATTAACCGAGGCTACTAAAAAATTAAACATAAAGGTAGTGTTGAACACCAATGTTACAGCCGTTGAAAAATCCGGAAATTCTTTTAAAGTGACCGGAAAAAATGGAAACGGGGAACAAAACTGGGAGGCTGAAACAGTAATCAATTCTGCGGGAAGACCTCCTGCAATTTTTGATCTCGATTTGGGAAAAGCAAATATCGCTTTTGGAAAAAGAGGGGTTGAAGTAAATGAATATTTACAAAGCACAAGCAACCCAAACATATATGCTGCCGGTGACGCTGCAGATACCGATGGGCCCCCACTTACCCCCGTAGCGGTAATGGAAGGCCATATAGTTGCTTCCAACATCACAAAAGGCAATTCCAAAAAACCGGATTATACCGCTATTCCTACGGTTGTATTCACCTTGCCTACAATGGCTTCGGTGGGGCTTTCCGAGGAAAAAGCAACAGAAAAAGGCTTTGACTTTACAGTGAATAAAAACTCAGTTCCGGGATGGTTTACAGCAAAAAGGATAAATGAAAAAACGTATGCCTACAAAACCCTAATTGAAAAGAACACCGGAAAAATTTTGGGAGCACATTTAATTGGCCCACACGCTGAAGATGTAATCAACCTTTTTGCAATGGCCATAAAAGCAGGATTTACTTCTAAAGACATTAAAACAATGTTACTCACTTACCCATCAGCAAGTTCAGATATTGTTTACATGGTATAATTATAAAATTTAAAAATCATTCAAATGAACCAAGTTATTTTAGAATCAGAAATTACATGTCCGGTTTGCGGCCATACAAAAATGGAAGAAATGCCTACAGAATCCTGTCAGTTTTTTTACTCCTGTGAAAAATGTAAAAGCATCCTTAAGCCAAAAGAAGGCGATTGCTGTGTGTATTGCAGTTATGGAACTGTGGCTTGTCCATCCATTCAGGAGAATAAGGGTTGTTGTTGATTGACTTTTAAATCGGTGTGTTTTTCCAAAAAAACCTTTTCTTCAAACCCACCTACATTTAGTGCTGATAGACTTCAGTATCGGGATTAAAAGCAAACCAGGCAAACCAGAAGTTTGTAATTCCCGGGAGCATATTGCCATGGGTGTCCATAATTTCTGCGCTTTTGGCTTCGGGGTTATATTTAACTTTCAGCTTTTTGCCTGCAAAAGTATCTTCGAGGACTTTTCCCTTTAATTTTTCAAGTTCAGAAAAAGGATACGCCTTGGCCTGTTTGTTTATCTCAATGCCTATGACCATTTCTTTAGGATGGAACCTATCGTCCTCTTGGTTTACGGGAAAATAGGTGCGTGAAGAGGTGTCATAACC
>NZ_JCBCCK010000460.1:0-1393 GCF_059864935.1 Planktosalinus sp. | reverse complement strand
AATTTCCCTTCAGGGGTTATTTCAACTATATTGTATGAATATTCAATTTGCGATTCTCCATCTACTATAAAATCATAACTGTGATCAATTTCTTTAATAATGATCAAATAATTTTCGATTAAATAAGTATAAAATGATTCACCAAAAGACCAGACAAAATCATGCTCAAAAACTTTTACTGTGGAAAATGTTGAATCTTTCTTTTGAACAGAAGCATACATTATAACCTTTTGGTCTTCTTCTAAATATTCATAAGCTTTATAAGGATTTGAAGTTGAAAAATGAATATATAGGGGGTTGTCAAAAATCAAAAACTTACCCATACAGTGCAAATAACCATCATCAGGAATGGTATATTTCAACTTTTTTTCATTGACCAGCTTGGAATTTAGTCTTATAGGGGCTTGATATATTTCATCTTGACAGTTATATTCATTAATTTTCATCGAAGAATGAGTACTTATACTTGATAATTGAGAGTCATATGTAAGCTCAGTTTTAAATATTTCATCAGAGCAAGAATAAAAGGAATACAATAAAATAACTGCAAGTATATTTTTGAATATTTTCATTCGATTAATTTTTTGGTTTATCCTAACTTTAAATAATCATCACCTCAACCCCTCCGGTGCCGGCAAAATCCAGTCGTGGTGTTTAAAATGCTTCCACTTTTCTGCCGCCAGGTCTCTTTCGGGGTCAACAAGGGGCGCGAGTGGCCGGCGGTTGACGCTCACCCGTGCATCAAAATAAACTGCCACGTCCTGTCCTTTTGCCGCATAGCGTTTTTTCAGGTGTTGGGCATACTGCCACATATAGTCGGGTTTAGTGGCCAGTCCCCGGCGTTGTTTGGGTGAGAGTTCGTCATACACATTCACTTTGTGTTCGGCACCGGTTTTTTTGTCTTTTACGGTCACTTTTACAGTGCCTGATTTGGAGCGCAGCATCATCCGCCAGCTCAGGCGGTGGCCTTCTTCCGTCCATAACACATTTTCTTCTATAAACCAGTGGCGCAAAGGCAAACCTATCTGAAAAACAAAATAAATGGAAAACAAGGTGACCAGCACTTTTTTATAGCCCGGCACGATGATTTCGCCTTTGTCATAAAACTCTTTTTTGGGTAAAAAGCGTCGTTGAACAGTTTTTGGTGTAAAGAAAAACAGGGCAAATGCGATGGACATATACGGGAAAATGCCAATCTGAAACACGATGGAATTGAACAAATGAAAAAATATCGAAATGACAAATCCAAGCATTCGCGTCCGTCTCCAAAGTAACAGCGGGACAATAAGGAGGTCAAAAAGAATTCCGGTGTATGCAATGGACCAGTGCACCCAGGTTTGTTGTAAGATGTCGCCAATCAGCCAGTAATTGGCCTTGCCGCTCATCAACACTT
>NZ_JCBCCK010000459.1:0-7549 GCF_059864935.1 Planktosalinus sp. | reverse complement strand
TCATTGGTATTCCTAACGTTAAAAAACAAATTGTATGTTTTCAGAGAATCTAGCGACGGCAGGGAAAACTCAAGCGTTTCCTCTATGGGCCAATGATCGGGAAGGGCTTTATATTCACTGTACACTTCATTTGAATTACAGCTTAGCAGCACTAAAAAAAACAATGGGAAAATCGCCCTTCTAATCATTTTTATGGGGTTTTCTTTTTTTTCTTTTTTTGTTTTTCTGACGGTTCTTGGAACTCTTTGGTTTGTCAAAACGCGTTAAACTATCCTGCCCTGCAGCGTTGTTATAGACAGCGTCCATAGCTTCAACAGCCTCTTTAGCATAAGCCTCCAAGCTAACGGCCTTTTTATTTTGCTTATTCAGGGTGATAATTTCGTTGGCATTTTCAACTGATACTTCGTGCCAGTTCATCCATTCGCCTTCATAACAATACCAAAGCACTCTTTTAAAAATGTCCAGTTTTTGACAAATAGCTGTTCCTTTTTCAGTACTTAGTTTAACGTCAATACTTGGGAAAGTTTCCAGTGATTCAAGATAAGTGTCCAGTTCATAATTGAGACAGCACTTGAGTTTTCCGCACTGACCAGCCAATTTTTGTGGATTTAAGGAAAGTTGCTGGTACCTCGCGGCAGAAGTATTAACCGAACGAAAATCAGTCAGCCAGGTAGAACAACACAACTCCCTTCCGCAGGAGCCAATGCCGCCAAGACGGGAAGCTTCCTGCCTGAAACCCACTTGTTTCATTTCAATTCGGGTACTGAATTCTGCTGCAAATTCTTTGATAAGTTCCCTGAAGTCCACGCGATCGTCTGCAGTGTAGTAAAAAACGGCTTTGGATCCGTCGCCCTGAAATTCAACATCTGAAATTTTCATTCTCAGATTCAGCCGAATAGCAATTTGTCTTGCCCTCACTTTTACAGCTTCCTCCCTGTTTTTGGCTTTATGCCAAATGTCAATATCGCGCTGAGTAGCTTTTCGATAAATTTTAAGGTGGGTTACTTCAGTTTTTTGCCTTTTCTTTTTCATTTGAATCCTGACCAGTTCACCGGCCAAGGATACAATTCCGATGTCGTGACCTGAAGCAGCTTCGGTGGCTACCACATCGCCCATGCTCAATGGAAGCTTTTCATTGTTATGAAAAAAATCTTTTCTTCCGTTTTTAAACCGCACTTCAACATACTCAAAAGGTTGCTGATGACCGGGCAAAACCATGTTGGCGAGCCAGTCAAAAACGGTGAGTTTGTTACAGCCGTCTGTTCCGCAGGTGCCGTTGTTTTTGCACCCTTTGGGTTGTCCGTTATTGGTTGTTGAACAGCTTGTACAGCCCATAAAATATATATCTTGACTGTGACCTTAAGCCACCTTTTTGTTAAAAAAATATTGAAGGGTAAAGATACTATTTTTTATTTCACTGAAAACTTCAACGACTTACAGTTTGCCGGTTAAAATTGTTAATTAAGTTTCTTTAACAGAAATAATTTTTGCGGGACAAGCTTTTGCTGCTGCTTTAGAGTTTTCTAAAATAGTGAAATCATGAGATTTTAAAGTAAAAAACCCTTTGCTGTTTACTGAGTGAAGTAGAACAGCCTTTCCGTCTTTTTTGGACATTTGAAACTGTTGGGGTGCCAATTCAACACAATAATTGCACCCTATGCACTTTGCTCTTTGTAATGTAATTACGACCATTAAGCTTGAACCATTTTGTAGAGTTTGTCTGACAACCGAATTCTAAATGGGAGTTTTATAGTGCATTGGTCACCTTTTTTTGCAAGACTTGCCGGCTTTTCATTTATATAAAATTCTTTCAGCAAAAACTCCTTTGCACCGGTGTTGGGCCCAGTTACCAATAGGGTGTCGCCTTTTTTGATTTCAAAGGCTTCAATTTTAAATTCTGCCACTTCTGCTTTGGGGTAAAAGTGGATTCCTTTTCCTACATACACTTTTTTCTGAGTTGCATTTGATCCTGAATTATCACTCCATTCACCTAATTTTTGTCCTAGATAATATCCAGACCAGAAACCTCGGTTGTAAACTTTTTCAAGGGTTTTCATCCAAACATCTATTTTGACTTTGGAATAAGTGCCTTCATAATAACTATCAATAGCGTCCCGATAAGTTTGTATTACCGTTGCAACATATTCGGGAGCTCTTCCTCTTCCTTCAATTTTGAGCACTTTGATTCCGGTTTCAATTACCTGATCTAAAAAATCTATTGTGCATAGATCTTTTGGAGACATCATATATTCATTATCGAGTTCAATTTCAAAACCTGTTTCCTGGTCGATTACAGTATATTTTTTTCGACAATTTTGTTTGCAGGCTCCCCTGTTTGCTGAAGAGTTGTGAGAATGGAGACTCAGGTAGCATTTTCCTGAAACAGCCATACACAAGGCACCGTGACCAAATATTTCAATTTCAACCAATTTGCCTGATGGGCCTTTTATCTGTTCTTTTTCAATTTGCAAACAGATATTTTTCACTTGTCTGAGGCTCAATTCTCTTGAAAGAACCATAGTGTCTGCAAATAAGCTGTAGAACTTGACTGTTTCAGTGTTTGTTACATTGAGTTGTGTTGAGATATGCACTTCCATATCCATTTCTCTGGCAGAAGCTATAACAGCTTGATCTGATGCAATAATTGCTGTGATTGATGCTTCTTTAGCTTTTTTAATCAACAACTTTATTACAGAAAGGTCGTGGTCATAAACTATTGTGTTGAGCGTCAAATACGTTCGGATGTTTTTACTTTTACATCTTTTGGCTATTTCAAGCAAGTCATCAACTGTAAAGTTGATACTTGCTCTTGCCCGCATATTCAATTGGTCTATTCCAAAATAAACCGAATCTGCCCCATTGTCTATTGCTGCCTGCAATGAATCAAAGTTTCCTGCTGGTGCCATCAATTCTATCCTCCCTGTATTTGTCATCGCTCAATAACTTTATAAACTTTATCTGAAAGCCGCAGCCTGAAAGGGAGCTGAAGGGTCACTTTATCGCCGGAAAATGCGCTGTTTGCAGGTCTTCCATTCACAAAGAATGCATCAAGTTTTACTTCTTGTTTGCCGGTTGTTGGGCCATAAATGAGTATGGTGTCACCTTTTTTGATGGTTTCATTTTCCATTAAAAACATTCCCACTTGAGATTTTGGGTAATAATGTTGTCCTTGTCCAACAATCACTTTTTTGATTGCAGACTTGATGATTTTTTCTTTTTTCTTTTCAGCTTTAGCTAAAGGTGCATCAGTCAGTTTTCCGGAGCTTTTGAACTTTAGGGCAGGAGATTTTCCTTTTCTAAAGATTTTATTGCCCACTTGTTTTCCTTTTCTGAACTTGATTTGTTCAACCAGCGGTAGATGAATCACTTCCTGACATTCGGCGGAACAACAGTTGTCTGTTTTTTCTTTACACGATTCACATTGAATGAAAAGCAAGTGACAGCCGTCATTGGCGCAGTTGGTGTGATCGTCACAAGGTGAGCCACATTGGTGGCATCTGGAGACAATATCATCTGTAATGCGCTCTCCCAGACGGTTGTCAAACACAAAATTTTTACCGATGAATTTACTCTCCAACTTTTGATTTTCTATTTGTCGGGCATATTCAATGATTCCGCCCTCTAGTTGATACACGTTTTTGAACCCTTTGTGCTTAAAGTAGGCGCTGGCTTTTTCACAGCGAATACCTCCGGTGCAATACATCAGCAGGTTTTTGTTTTCCTTGTGTTCGGCGAGCTGTTGTTCAATGATGGGAAGCGATTCCCTAAAAGTTTCCACATCAGGGGTAATGGCGCCTTTGAAATGGCCTATTTCACTTTCGTAATGATTTCGCATATCCACAACTACTGTGTCGGGGTCGTCGAGTAACTCATTAAATTCTTTGGCTTTTAGATGAACCCCTTTATTGGTTACGTCAAAGGTTTCGTCTTTTAGGCCGTCAGCTACAATTTTATTTCTCACTTTGATAGTGAGTTTCAGAAATGAGAAATCGTCCTGTTCCACGGCAATGTTCAGGCGGATGCCTTTCATAAAATCATACTCCTCGATGCGGTTTTTAAATTCGTAAAAATAATCTGCCGGGAGTGAGAGCTGAGCGTTGATTCCTTCGGTAGCGACATAAATTCTACCGAGAACTTCCAGAGGGTTCCAGGCTAAAAACAGGGCATCTCTAAAGGCTTTTGGGTTTTCAATTTTGGCGTAGGCATAGAAAGACAAAGTGAGTCGTTGTTTGCCGGCCTTATCAATAAGTTCGGCTCTTTCGTCTGCGCTTAACGTGTTGTACAGTTGCATGCTATAAACGTTTAAGTGAGAATAAATATGTACTGTTCTAAATGGAAGAACAGTCTGCAAAATTAATGGAATTATATTTTGTATTCAACAAAAAAGCATCAAATAATTGATTTGACGCTTCTTGTGAATGGCTAATTCGGTTATACTTATTTTATAATTTAATCTGAAAAAAGTAATCCCGAACTACCCACCATCAATTTTACTGCCTTCACAAACCAGAATTGCTATTGCAAAACCAGAGGAATTAAACAGAATATTTCTTTTAGATGATTTCATTTAGTATTTAGATGAAAAAAAAATTAAAAGGTTGCGCCGGTCTGTTGTTATGCATCAAAAGAAATAGTATTTTAGCATTGATTTAAAAATTAAAAAACACAGCAATGAGCAACGAAAAGGACGCCAAATTAAAGGCATTAAAACTCACTTTGGACAAACTTGATAAAACCTATGGCAAAGGTGCGGTGATGAAGTTGGGTGATCAAGCGGTGCAGGAGGTAGAATCCATTTCTACAGGTTCTCTTGGGCTTGATATCGCCTTAGGCGTAGGTGGATATCCAAAAGGAAGGGTAATTGAAATCTATGGCCCTGAATCTTCAGGTAAAACCACATTGACACTTCACGCTATAGCCGAAAGCCAAAAAGCAGGAGGAATTGCAGCATTTATTGATGCAGAGCATGCTTTTGACCGAGGCTATGCCCAAAAACTGGGTGTGGATATTGAAAACCTGATTATTTCGCAACCCGACAATGGCGAGCAGGCACTGGAAATTACAGACAATTTGATTCGCAGTGGCGCTATAGACATTGTAGTGATTGACTCGGTAGCCGCTCTTACGCCAAAAAGTGAAATTGAAGGCGAAATGGGCGATTCAAAAATGGGTCTTCATGCAAGATTGATGTCTCAGGCTTTAAGGAAACTTGCCGGTTCAATCAGCAAAACACATTGTACCGTTATTTTCATTAACCAGTTGCGTGAAAAAATCGGGGTGATGTTTGGCAATCCTGAAACAACAACAGGTGGTAATGCACTGAAATTTTATGCTTCAGTAAGGCTTGACATCAGAAGGTCTACCCAAATTAAAGACACAGACGGTGACGCTCAGGGCAATAGAACACGGGTAAAAGTCGTTAAAAATAAAGTGGCCCCACCTTTCAAAACAGCCGAATTTGACATTATGTATGGTTCGGGCATTTCAAAGGTGGGCGAAATTATTGATTTGGGTGTAGATTATGAAATCATTAAAAAGAGCGGATCGTGGTTTAGTTATGGCGACACCAAACTGGGTCAGGGAAGAGATGCAGTAAAAGCATTGATCCTGGACAATCCCGAACTTTTTGAAGAACTCGAACAAAAAATTAAAGAAGCAATTGCCTTGTTAAAAAGTTAAATAAAACACAACAACGCAACCCAATTTCATAATTTGCATCTACAGGTAAAGCACCTCTTTTTAGGTGAAACTTGTAGATGCATCTGTTTAGGAATACCAACTACAAATTTTTCACTTAAAAACGGGAAAGTGGCTTTAAACGAGCTTATAGAAAAATGTAAGAAAGAGAATATTAAGGCACAAGGAGAGCTTTATACGCTTTACGCAAACAAATTGTACTCCATCAGTCTGAAATATTCCCGAAACGTCGCAGAGGCCCAAGACAACCTTCAAGACGCTTTCCTCACTATTTTTAAAAGCATCGGTCAGTATAAGCATAAGGGTTCTTTTGAGGGCTGGATGAAACGGATAACAGTCAACACCGTTTTACAGAAATACCGAAAAGAACGCTACTTTGAAATCGTGAACGACCAATTGGCTGAAGAACCTGAGGCTGAAATTGAAGAACAAAACCTGTCACTTGATTACCTGTTGAAGTTAATTCAGGAATTGCCCGACAGATACCGTTTGGTCTTTAACCTGTATGTGCTTGATGATTATTCACATCAGGAAATAGCAGATATGATTGGGATTACAGTAGGCACATCAAAGTCAAACCTGGCGAGAGCACGAATGATATTAAAAAACAAATTGGAAGAAAATAAACAGGCTCAGGCAAAGAGCAACACTTAATGAAAACAAAAAAGCACATAGACCGGCTTTTTAAAGAGCAGTTTAAACATCTGGATGCCACCCCACCTCCCGTTGTTTGGGAAAATATTTCTGCAGCTCTTCAAAAAGAAAAAGCACCAAAACGTGTTGTGCCCATGTGGTACAAACTCGCCGGAGTTGCTGCTACGCTTATTTTGTTTTTAGGGATTGGCAGTGTGTTCTTTAATTCCCCAATGGGAAATGAAATAACTTCTGAAGACACTCAACCCACTCAACAGATTGAAATTATTCTACCTGACGATTCTATAATTGTCGAAGACTCACAAAACGATGCCATTGTTCAACAAGAAGATTTGTTGAAAACTGACTCAGAAAAAACTGATTCGGTTGATAGGCCAAAAACTACTGATAAATTCAGCGATATAATTGACACTAAGGCCGTCACTACAAAGCCGGTTGACCAAAAAGGTGTTGAGAAAAAGGAAATAGAAATTCCAGTTCCTGCGGTTAAAACAGATATTGCACAAACAACCATTCAGCAAAAAGATGTTGAGTCAGAAACAATTTCTGACACTAAGCCAGAACAGGGTGAAATCTTTACTAAACCACAATTTGAAGAAAAAGAAGCTATAGCAGTTTCTGAAATCAAAGAAGAAGAAGAAGACAAGAAAATTTCATTGCTGGATTATATCGCTCAAAAACACGAGGATGAACTTGCCGTCAATCAACCCCAAATAGGACCCCGCTGGGAAGTTTCCCCCAATTTTGCGCCTGTATATTACAACACCCTTAGTAGTGGTTCATCCATAGACCCACAATTTTCAAACAACTCCAAGTCCGGCGATATCAATTACAGTTATGGAGTAAAAGTAAGTTATGCCATCAACGAAAGACTTAGTGTTAGAACCGGTGTAAATATGGTAGACTTAAGCTACACCACAAACAACATTGAATTTGCCGTTGCCGAAGCTCCAGACGGCTTAAGGTCCATCGACTATAAAAATTCAACCTATGTAGTAGCTGTAGGCAACCGCGGCACACTACATCCGCCTCCAGGGGCTCTTCCCACTGTGAATGAGAATGGTGTTGTAATCGTACCCAGAAATGGTATCGTTCCAGGTACCATGCAACAGGAATTGAATTATTTTGAAGTTCCACTTGAATTAAAATACAATTTATCAAATAATCGTGTTGGCGTGAATATAATAGGCGGGATGAG
>NZ_JCBCCK010000439.1:0-1492 GCF_059864935.1 Planktosalinus sp. | reverse complement strand
CCACGGTCGCGCCGGACTTGGTATTGATACCGATGAAGGTTATGAATTAACGCTGGTAGATCGAGTTTCAAATCAAACTTTAACCGGTATTTCCACAATTGAAATTTCTTCAAAAAACGCAAAAAGACTCAATACTGAATTTCAGAAATTCTTTCAGCCCAATCTGAAATACAAAAGTTTTGTACTCCAAGGCGAAGCCGATAAAGTCAATGCATTGGCCAAGTTGCTTGATAAACACGAAATCAGATATGGTTTTGCTAACGGTAGTAGAGCTTCCGGTTTTCATTACGGAACCAACAAAAGCGGAACCCTGGACATGAAAAACGCTTTGGTAGTAAGCACCAATCAGCCCAAAGGCAGAATGGTTCAGGCACTTTTTGAGCCGGAAACCAAACTCAGCACACCGCTTACTTATGACATTACAGCTTGGAATTTACCCCACGCCTATGGTTTGGATGCCATTGCCAGCACTACCCTGGTTTCGGCAAACACAGCTCCCGCAAAAACTATGCACGTCAACACGCCCAACACCGCTGCTGCAGGATACATTGCCAAATGGAACAGTATGCAGGATGCAGCTTTCCTTTCGGAATTGCTACAGGCGGGTGTGAAAGTGCGCTTTAGCGAAAAGAAATTTGGCCTTGGTGGCGAAAGTTTTGAAAGAGGCAGTCTGGTAATCACCAAAAGCGACAACCGAAACGTTGAAAATTACGACAATAAAGTAACCGAAATCGCCAACAAACACAACCGAAAACTCTTTGTGGCAATGACCAGCTTTTCAGATACCGGAACCGACTTCGGTTCGCCCGATGTGAAAATCATTCATCCGCCAAGAGTAGCGTTGTTGAGAGGAGATTATACTTCTTCCTTAAGCTATGGTGCCCTTTGGCATTTTTTTGAACAGCAGTTGCACTATCCCGTGACCTCCATTGATACCGATTATTTTAAAAACATCTCTTTAGACCAGTTTGATGTGCTTATACTTCCTTCCGGACCTTATAACAACTATTTTGATGAAGTTGCTTTGGGTAAACTAAAAGACTGGGTTTCCAAAGGCGGGACACTCATTGCCATTCAACATGCCTTAAGAACTTTTGCTGATAAGGACGGATTCGGACTGAAGCTCAATACAAATGAAGATGCAGAAGCTGCTGAGCCCAACTATTTGATTCCTTACGACCAAAGAGAAAAGGAAAGTGTGAAGCATTTCATTACAGGAAGTATTTTTAAAACCAAAGTAGATGTGTCACACCCGCTGGCTTTTGGATACAATGAAAACTATTTTACCCTGAAAGCAGGAACAAGTGCCTATGGATTTCTGGAAAGCGGATATAATGTGGCCTACATTGAAGGCGAAGCAGAGCGTATAAGCGGTTTTGCCGGCGAAGAAGCCTTGAAGGGATTGAAGAATTCTTTGGTGTTTGGTGAGCACAAAATGGGCAGGGGCAGTGTGATTTACCTGACAGATGATATCATGTTTCGTTCCTTCTGG
>NZ_JCBCCK010000436.1:0-1791 GCF_059864935.1 Planktosalinus sp. | reverse complement strand
TGCCAATCCGCCTTTTATGTCTCCGAAAGGCGGAATACGTCCTCACAAACGCTTTGCTGTTCAGAGTAAACGCAGCGAAGTGTTGTTTGTGGATTATATGGCCGAACACCTCACACCAACCGGAAAAGCAGCCATTATTGTTCCTGAAGGCATAATTTTCCAAAGTGGCACAGCCTATAAAAGCCTGCGTAAAATGCTGGTGGAAGACAATTATCTGGTGGGAGTTATTTCCCTGCCGGCGGGGGGTTTTTAATCCGTACAGCGGCGTAAAAACCTCCATTTTTTGGCTGGATAAAACCCTGGCAAAAAAGACGGACAAAATACTCTTTGCAAAAATTGAAAACGATGGTTTTGATTTGGGGGCACAAAGAAGACCAATAAAACAAAACGATTTACCCGCAGCTTTCAAGGCTTTACAAGAATGGAAAAGCATTTTGGAGAAACCTCGCTATGGCGAGGCCCAATCATCATCATCTGAATCCCCGGTACGGACAGGCCATGGCCTGTCCCCACAGGTGGCCCAAAAGGAGCCCCAAAAGGATTCTTCAGATACCCAAATCCTACAATCCATTTTTTCCAATATCTCACTGGTGGAAAAAGTAAAGGTTGCGGAAAATGGGGAGTATAATTTGAGTGGGGAGAGGTATAAAAGCATTACTAAACAAACATCAGCCTATGACTATGTATTATTAAAAGAGGTATCTAAATTAATTACTGACGGAACTCATAAAACCCCAAAATATACTGACTCTGGTATTCCATTTCTTCGAGTAAAAGATATTTCAGGCTCAAATGATTCCAAAAAATACATATCTACAGAAGAACATAAAGAGTTGATAAAGCGGTGCAAGCCTCAAAGAGGTGACATCTTATATTCTAAAAATGGAACTATAGGAATTGCAAAACTTGTAGATTGGGATTACGAGTTTAGTATTTTCGTTAGCCTTGCGCTTATTAAACCTATACATGAAAAGATACTTTCAAGGTATCTCGAAATTATACTTAATTCAGAACAAGCTTTAAAAAAGGCAAAAGGATACTCAAAATCCGGAACGGTTACTAATCTCCACCTAATCGACATTAAACAAATCCAAATCCCTCTTCCCCCCTTATCCGTTCAGGAAGAAATTGTAGCCGAAATAGAAAGCTACCAAAAAATTATGGATGGCGCCCGCCAGGTGGTTGAAAACTACAAACCTAAGATCGATATAGACCCGGAATGGGAGATGGTGGAGTTGGGGTTGGCTTTTAATAAGATTACAAAAAGCGTATTGCCTATTGATATGCATGCCAACGAAGTGAATTACTTGGGTCTTGATAACATTAGTCAAGGTACGGGACATTTAGTTGGCAACATAAAAGCAAATCCAAAAGAAATAAAAAGTACAAAGACTCTTTTTGAACCTGAATACATTCTTTATGGTAAATTGAGACCAAACCTAAATAAAGTATATTTTGCAGAAATTGAAGGAATCTGTTCAACAGACATTTTTGTCTTAGAAGCAAAAGAAGGTGTAAATCCTAAATTTTATTCTTATCATTTTCTGTCCCAAAAATTTAATAGTGAAGTTCTAAAAGGTATAAAAGGGGCACAATTACCTCGTGTTGGTTAGGAATACTTTTCAACTATCATGATTCCAAAACCACCTCTCGAAACCCAACGCCAAATCGTAGCACAAATCGAAAAAGAGCAGGAATTGGTGAATGCCAGCAAACAACTCATTGAAATATTTGAGCAGAAGATAAAGAACAGGATTGCACGGGTTTGGGGAGAAGAAAAAACAGATGAAG
>NZ_JCBCCK010000381.1:0-1702 GCF_059864935.1 Planktosalinus sp. | reverse complement strand
GTTCATTAAATGGTCCGGGCAATGACTTCCTGATTGAGGTTATTTTTGATGACAACCCTGCCGGCCCATACACTGTTTCCATCAGTTATAAAAGAAAATCAAGTCCACGTTGCCAATCCCTATGGCTGACATCAGGTCCAATTTCCCCGGTGAATGTAAATACTGACATTGAACCTTTTAACCCTTCAACAGGTCTTCCAATACCCTCAAACACCTATTGTACAAGTACCGAAACCTCTTTTAGGGTTGATGAACTGGATGGTAACCAATACATCTGGAGCATTGATCCCCCAAATTTCGGAAGTATCGTTCAGGGCCAGGATTCCCCCCAAATAACTGTAATGTGGAATGAAATTGCCAACAATGTAACAACAGGTCATGTGAAACTGAATATCAGAAAATGTACAGAATGGTTTGTTGTTGATCAATTTGAAGTAGAACTCATCGAATCCCCAACAATCAACTGGACACCGCCAACGGTATTATGTGCTGATGAGGTTTTTAGCCTAACTTTTTCCGGAACACCTACAATAGGTACCGGCACCATAACCTTAGATTTAGGAGATGGGCAACCACCCCTAACCCCCACCTCAGGTGGATCCGGGTTTTATACATTTACCAATCTTTCATACGGTCAAATATTCAGCAGCAGTGTCACCTATACGATGCAATTAACGGTAACTAACCCCAACGGTTGTTTCCACCCTTCTATAGCTACGGCTCAGGTTACGGTTTTGCCGAGCCCGGTCGCTACTATATCTCCCAGTATCCCAAATAATTCATTTTGTGACTTGACAGACCTCCAAAACTCCAACGTCATACTCACAGCAACGGAACAAGGTGGTATTGTACAAGCCTCAAGTTACCGGTGGTACCTCAACAACATTGGCAACCCCCTTGGTACAGCCGCCACCCAAGCTGCAACACAATTTGGAAACTATTTTGTTGTAATTACCGGAACCAACGGCTGTGAGGGCCAATCAGAGCCTTATTCAATTAGCCAGATGAATTGTGGCGGTGGCGGTGGCCCCAACCAAGGCGGCAACTGCCCGGAAACCATTACTGTTAGCTCAGCTGTATGGACAGCCTGTAATACAGTACAAGCTTCAGCAGCAGTATCCTCAACTCCTGATGTATTGTCCTGGGGCAACCAACCACAGGATGGGATGCAATTGAATAATGCCTTAAACCTCAATGCCACTTATGATGTTACAAAACCGGGTATTTATACTGTTGCAGCCTCGGCCACTTGGAATAATTGCGGTTCAAGCGGAGCTTTTGAAACTGTAACCATTGCCTATCAGGCTCAGTTGGATTACAGTGTAGCTTGTGACCCACAAACAGGAAATTTTACAGTAACGCTCTACAACAACTCCCCATTCATATCAGGCTATGACCCCCAGCAAACCGTTTTTATTGTCAATGGAACCCCCCACACTTACGCCGGCAATCAAGATGAACATGTGGTAAGCTCATTATCACCGGGGCAGCATACCTTTGGTTTGGAAATCAGCAGCCCGGGATATCCCGTTTGTACAGCTACTGTAAACATCGACCTCAGTTTCCCCGATGCCGCTTTCACCTTGCCCACACAGGCCTGTGAAGGCGACCCCATACTGTTGCAACCCACTAACCCGGATCCCGGCAATCATTATGAGTGGACATTTAGTGGTACAAGTAACCTCAATATGGTTACTCCGGT
>NZ_JCBCCK010000363.1:0-2237 GCF_059864935.1 Planktosalinus sp. | reverse complement strand
TTCAATATCCACACGGTCCAACTGACCGAAATTGTGATAGGGCATCACCGGGAAGATAGGCTCACCATCACGTTTTACACCTGTGGTAATCAACCGGAAGACTTCACCGTCCGTCCAGTCACCAATTCCATAAGGTGTGATGTTGGATGAAATAAACCTTCCGGGAAAACCCATCGATTGGTCAAAAACATCACCACCCACAAATTCAGTTCCCGGGGTTGGCGGTCCTGAAAATTTAGAGAAATCCCTTACTGAGTGACAATCAGCACACATCATTACATGATAAGCCAAATATTTGCCGCGCTCTACTTTAGTTTCAGTGATTTCAATGTCAATATATTCTGCTTTACCTACATTGGGAAGCGCAATGAACACATACATTATCAGTAAAAAAACAAGCAGTATTACAGATGCAAAAGCATATAATGAAAATTTAACCCCCTTTTTCATTTCTTGTCGGTTTTAGTCTTGGTGGTAAAATTCAATAAAAAGGTGGAATAGCCCGTCACCCAAAAGAGTGATATTTAATTTTGGTGGAGCTTGTTAATCAGGTCAGTACGGCTTGAGGAAGCCGTTTTTACAAAGATATTTTTAAGGTGTGTCTTTACAGTATTTTCTGAAATATACAACTTTTCAGAAATCTGCTGATTACTAAAACCTTCGTCAAGAAGAAATAAAACTTCAATTTCCCTTTCGGTTAAAGGGTCACTGAGCTTTTGATTGAGTTTGAATATTTTAGAGTGTTTTTCCTGAAGTGGATTGGGGTTGTAAAAATTATTTGCCGTAATTTCTATTGCAGCTTTAAGCTGGGCGTTGTTAAAGGGTTTTACGAGATAATGCTCTGGATGTATTTCCTTAACTTTTGAAAGTGTAAAGCTGTCACTGGAAGCAGTGAGAAAAATAATGGGTAAATGGAATTTTTCTTTGATCCATGTTGCAAGAGTGATTCCGTCTTCACGACCTTCAAGTTGAATATCCAGCAAAGCCAACTGAAATGTGTTTTCAAGCGCCAAAGCTTTTGCGGCTTCAATCTCATAAGCAGGCCCAATGGGTATGTGGCCAAGGTCAATCAAACAATTTGCAATGTCTTCGGCTACAATTGCATCGTCTTCAACCACTAAAATTTTTAATTGTTCCATAGGGTAAAATTAAGCAGGTATGCTGAATCTGGCCAAAGTGCCTTGGTCTTTACTTATGTAATCAAAATCGGCTTTGAATTTATCGCTGAAAATCTTGATGAGTTTTCTGCCGGTACCGGTTGAGCTTTCAGTTGCAGTTTTGATTCCCACACCATTGTCTTCAACCTCGATGGTGATTTTTCCCATTTCGGGTTTTACATTCAGTTGAATTGCCCCCGAATTTTCCCCTTCAAATGCATGTTTGATAGCATTGGTGACCATTTCGTTCATAATTAATCCGAGTGGAATGGCTTTATCAATATCAACACTAAAATCTTCACAAATACAACTTAGTGATATATTTCGCTCTCCAAGCGAAAATGCCTTCCTGAAATAATCACACAATTCATTGACATAAGGCTGAAAATTAACCTTTTTCAAATCTTTGGTTTTATACAATTGATGATGTAGCAACCCAATGGCACCCACGCTGTCGCGGCTGGATTGCAGTGCTTTTTGTGCATCGGGATTGTCAATATTTCGGCTGTGAAGACTTAAAATGCTGTTGAGCAATTGCAGGTTGTTTTTAGTGCGGTGGTGCATTTCCTGAAGCAATAGTTCATTTTCTTTAAGTGCTTCTTCCTTTTTGGCAACTTCAAGGGTAAGCTGTTTTCTCTGCTTTAGTATTTTTCGCAAAAAGAGAGTTATAATAAGTAAAACCAACGCTAAAAATATCCCTGAAATAAGGTACCAGCGTTTTTGATTGGCTTCTTTTTCAAGTTGCAATTGCTGCAGTGAAATGGTGGTTTCTTTATCCTTGAGTTCAAATCTTGCCTGCATTTCTTTAATCGCCCACTGACTGCTTTCCTGATTGAGACTGTCTGAAATGATACTGTATGCTTTCCAACTTTCACTTGCAAGTGAAAAATTTTCAGCTCTTTCTGAAGCCAATGCGCGTTCTTTCAAAACGGTGCGGAGCAATTCTTTTCTGCCGGAAGATACAGTGAGTTCATAAGCTTCTTCTATTCGTTTTAAACCTTCAGAGGTCCTGCCTTCCATCACATCAATGGCACCCAGGTAAGCCATAGCTGAAACTTTTTCGGGGGTCATTTTTTCAGA
>NZ_JCBCCK010000341.1:0-2008 GCF_059864935.1 Planktosalinus sp. | reverse complement strand
TTGGTCAATGACGATCCTATGGAGTTGAAAGACCTCAAACAAAAAGCCATCGAGTTTCTAGATAATGGTGGTGGCCAAGGCGAAGAGGCGTGTAATTACTGTCAAGGAGCCGGGGATCCTACCTCGTCAGACAATCCTGATAAAGCGGTAATCTCATTGCAAAATGACCGATTGACGAGCTATAAAATGTATATCGCTGTTCAAAACGAATTGGTGGCTGCATATAATGACCTTAGGGAAAGAGAAGCACAACGTTTGTATGGGCGATCATATAGGCAAATGGAGAAAAACTTTGCCGATGCTACTTGGAGAGGTGATAGGGACAAGCTAAAAGAGCAGCTGGATGTCCTTAAAGCCATGTACCCTCAGAAGCTGTCAGAGGCAGAACCCAGAAGAAGAGAATAAAAATTTATTTAATTTAAGACTGTGTCTAAGTTTAAGAAAAAATCAGGCGGTGGAACACCGGGAGTTTCAACAGCATCCTTACCCGATATTGTATTTATGCTTTTGTTTTTCTTTATGGTGGTTACAGTAATGAGACAAAATACACCATTGATTGAAAATATTTTACCCACGGCAGATGAGGTAGAAAAGTTGGATAAAAAGGATTTGGTCATGTATATCCACGCTGGGAAACCACTTCCGCGTTATCAGGAACAGTATGGCACAGAAGCCAGAATCCAGTTGAACGACAAATTTGCCGAAGTAAGCGATGTACAGGCTTTTATCGAATCAGAGCGTGCCAGCAAGCGTGAAGAGTTGGTGCCTTTTTTGACCACCTCTTTAAAGGTGGACGGTGAGACCAATATGGGTCTTGTTTCTGATATTAAACAAGAATTGAGAAAAGCCAACGCTTTAAAAATCAATTATACCACAAGAGAGGGCAGTGCTGAAGCAAACCTTCAGTAAGACTGATTTTGGACTTAAAAAAATGCGCCTTGATAATTTTATCAGGGCGTTTTTTCTTGCTTAAAAATAAAGTATCTTAGCATAAACAATTGCATAAAGCATGAAGTGCCCATCGCCAATTATTGAAAACAAACCGAAATGTATATAAGGGCATTACATCGTTCCGCTTAAAAAATATTATTATTTACAGATGAAACTTAAAATCATAAATCTTTTCATACTGCTTTTCATTCCGCTTTTTGCATTGCCTCAGGAAACCATGTTACCTCCGCAAACTGTGGATTCGCTCTACCGTGAAGACCAGTTTTATCTGGGCATTACAGTAAACTTTCTCAATGAGCGCCCCAAAGGAGTGGTTACCGAAAGTTTTGTAGGGGGATTGAGTTTCGGGTTTTTGAGGGATATGCCCATCAATAAAAGACGGAATGTTGCTATAGCGGCTGGACTGGGCTATGCTTATAATAATTATGGACATAACCTCCTTGTCGGTAAAGATGAAAACGGCGAAAGTGCTTTTATTGTTCTTGACGAAGACTTTACTTTTGATAAAAACCGTTTTGAAACCCATGAAATTGAACTCCCCATTGAGTTCAGATGGCGCACATCCACTCCTACTGAGTATAAATTTTGGCGCATTTATGGCGGGGTGAAGCTGGGCTATGCCTTTTATTTTAAATCGGTTTATAGAGAGGGAAAAACAAAAATCAGAAATCGGGAGATTGATGAATTTAACCGTTTGCGATATACCGCTTTTTTAAACTTTGGCTACAACACCATCAATTTTCAGGTACAGTACAACATCAATTCTTTCTTTAATAACGATGCCCAAATCAATGGAGAACCCATCCACATGACCGCTATCAAAATTGGTATAATATTTTATTTATTATAACCAGTAATTCACCAAAATCAACTGAGGGATAAGCCCCACAAAAAATCCAAAAATCAATTCGAGTGTGGAGTGTGATTTGGTGTGGAGCCTTGAGCTTGCTATCCATCCATTGGCGAACAATAATAGACTGATAAGCACCAGTGCATTGATTTTAAAATGAATGCTCAACGCAATCAAAAACATAGTTACCCCGGAAATGCCTATCAT
>NZ_JCBCCK010000333.1:0-2565 GCF_059864935.1 Planktosalinus sp. | reverse complement strand
GTGGTGTTTGTGGACTATGGCAGTGAACGCTCGTTTGCTCAAGCTGTTAAAGAGGAGGTCACTGCTTTTGATTTTGCAACTTACCATTATGTAGGTCACCCCGGTTTGTTATGGAACAAAAGCAAAGCCTTGAATTATGGCATCCGCCAGGCAAAAGGGGAGTATATCCTGATTAATGACGTAGATGTGATTTTACACCCCAAGGCAATGGAAACATTTCAAAGTCTTTGTGTTCCGGAATCCTTCAGTCTCTTTAAAATTGGTTATCTGCCGGAATCGGTATCTCATGAACAAGTCGCAACAACAACTTTTGAACAATTGCAACCCGGTCATACCGGGGATACATTTGGTATTGGACTGTATCCCAAAACAGCTTTGGAAGAAATAAACGGCCTGGATGAGTTTTTCCATTTTTACGGCTCGGAAGATGAAGACCTGAATGCCCGCTTACAGTGTGCAGGTTTCAAACTGCACCGGGAAGACCAACTCCTTTTTCTCCACCTCTGGCACCCCCGTTATCCAAAAAAGAATGACAAACAACTTACCATACAGCCTCGACTATACAATACACAACGCATCAACCAACAGCATTTTTTAAGGCAAAAAGCACAAAGTATCAGTATTTCTCATCATCAGGAGCATTGGGGACAATGTTTTAGCCCTAAAGACAAGCAACAGCTGTCAAACCCTGAAATAAAATTGCGTTTGCCCAATATTGAGGCATTTATCACACATTTTCTCAGGGAAGAACTCAAACACTACCCGGGGAAAGTAGTGGCAGTTACTTTTTATGAAGATGTGTATTACAATTCCATAAAGCACAAACTCAAAACACTGCTAAGCAAACAATCACAGCCCTATATGTCCATGAAGGAAGTCAATGACGAAATACTAAAAACGATTATATTTGATTACAGACATTACAATTATAAATTTGAGGTTGCTGAAGATTTAAAAGAAATTAGTTTGATAATAGCATTGTAAGTAAGGTTTTTCAATTTCACCCTTTAGGGCTGGGGCAAAAAAATTGAAAAACCGGTTTACAATAGTATTGTGAAGTTTTTTTTAAAAAGTGGTTTTAATACACTAAAACGCTTACGCAAATCGGTTGAAACCTCGTCCAACCCTCCTTTCCCCGCCCTAAAGGGAGGGAGGGTTGAAGAATTTTTTAAATTAAAAATAAACATAATTAAGTCCGCCACCCGCCTCTGGCGTGCCGGGGCAAAGCCGACGAATTGTTGATTCCAATCCCCCTCCGGTCACTGAGCGAAGTCGAAGTGTGGAGGGGTTAGGGGAGGACTTAGGGCCGGGGCAAAGCGGACGAAATATGCTCTTACTATCCCAGTTTTATTTTATTATTTTGTTAACTGTCCACATAAATATTTTTAAATTTGACAAACCACACTTTGAAAAATGTCAAGAAAATTAAATCCATACCATGCTGAGAGTATGTTTAGAGATGCACCTGCCAGCTCCTTTTCAAAAGCAGAATCACTTAGAATAAAAATGACTAATGCTGAAACTTTGCTTTGGGAAGCACTAAAAAATAATCAACTGGATGGATTTAAATTCAGAAGGCAGCATCCAATTCACCTTTATATCGCTGACTTTTATTGTCACAAACTCAAACTTGTTATTGAAATTGATGGAGAATATCACAACACTGATGAACAAAAATTAATTGATAAACAAAAAACAATTGATTTAGAATCTCAAGGATTAAAAGTGATTCGATTCACTAATGAGAAAGTAGAAAATAATTTAAATGCGGTTCTAAAAGAAATTAGTAAGTTAGCTAAAGAAATTATTAGTTAATAATCCGGCGACATTGCCCCAACCCGCCAAAGGCTGGTGTGGCACTCGTTTAATTTTTTTTCCGCCACCCGCCTTTGGCGGGTAGAAGGGTTGAAAAGACTAAAGAGCTATTAATTTTAACAGCCAGAATCTTCTCCGCCTCCCTTTAGGGAAGGGGCAAAGCGGACGAATCCGAGGAAGGGGCAAAGCGGATGAATTGCTGATTCCAATCCCCCTCCTTGGGAGGGGTTAGGGGAGGACATAGGGCCGGGGCAAAGCGGACGAAATTTAAATAATTGAAAACACCTATAGATTTGTGGATTAGGATATAATGAATTTTAAAGTTGTTATGGACAGTAGAAAAAAAATAAGGTTGTTTTGGTGGAGTGAACCCTACTTTATGCAAAAGTCCTATGAAAACTATGGTGATGTACTGGGGAAATACCTTGTAGAGAAAATAACGAATGCCCCCGTGGTTTTTGTAAATCCACGTAAATGGCATTTTAAAAATCACTTTGAGCCCATCTATGTCACAGCCGGCAGCATACTGGCGCATGTAAACAGGCATTGCATCGTATGGGGCAGTGGGATCATTCTAAAAGATCAAGTGGTCAAGCCCGCCAAATTTCTGGCAGTGCGTGGCCCCCAAACCCGGAAACGATTGTTGGAACAAGGCCATAAAGTCCCCGAAGTCTATGGCGACCCGGGCCTGTTGTTGCCGTTGTATTACAACCCACCCATTGAAAAAAAATACAAACTGGGCATAGTGGC
>NZ_JCBCCK010000330.1:0-2638 GCF_059864935.1 Planktosalinus sp. | reverse complement strand
AAATTAATTTTATTTGTTGTGGTGGTCCTCACCCCAACCTACAGTAAATTTTCGGTTGGCAGGCCCGGTCCCTCTCCCAAGGAGAGGGGAGTTTATTTAGCAGCACTGATTTTGTAATTGGTTTGGGGGTTTATTTCTCTTGGTTTTTGATGACGGTTATTGTTAATGGTGTATTGGTTATTGGTTAAAAGTACCGATTGGTTTGATGTGATTGTTTTTTGCGTGAGGGATAAAAGCGGCAGCCCGGAGTGAGGAAGAATGACGAGCGAGGACTATAGCGGATAGCCCGCCCGCACGCCCAAATTATTGGACTTATTTTTATTATTTAAAGTTTGAAATAGTACTTATTGGCAGAGAGGATTTCGTCCGTTTTGCCCCTGCCCGCCAAAGGCGGGTGGCGGGGATTCTTTGGTCTTTAATAATCCGGTTTTTAGGTTTATTTTTTGATTATGAGGATTTGGTCGTCTGAGAATTCCATCCAGGCGATGTTGTAGATGTAGTGGTACATTTTGCCGCTGCTGTTGATGTGGAAATGGGTGTGGTATTTGAACCTGAATTTTTTTTGTTCCAGGATTGTCCTGTTTGTTTTGATTTGGGTTTTGTTTTTTCCGAGGATTTCGAGCAGGATGCCGTGGTTGCGTTTTAGGTATTCGTCAATTTGTTGAGCGGCGCGGTTTGAGGCTTTTCGCAAATGGGTGTGGTAGTAGTTTTTACAGCTGACGGAACAGAATATTTTATCTGTCCTTCCGCGGAGTGTTTTTTTGCATATTTTACAGGTTTTATTCACTTCAGGTCTTTTGTAGCAACAAATATAAGCTATTCGTTGGAAACGGTTATAATCATTTATATTCGTTTACACACGTTTGTTTTCGGCTTGGGGTTTTCTTTTTATATAGTTTTGGGTATGTCTGTTTTTGAAATGCTATAAAAATGATGAATCCAACGACTATTGTTATGTTTTTACCCCGAAGGAATGCGGGGCGGATCAAGTTTCAAATTCCTTATGAAATGATGGAGGAGCGCACTGCTTTCAAACAGTTGGACGGCTCGTTTTATCACCCCACGCAGCGTTTGTGGAGTTTGCCCAATACTGATGCTCACAGAAAAAAGGTGGAAGCTTTGTTTGGTAAAAAACTGAAGGCTGTGGATGCTCACAGTGCTCCTGAAATGCCACAGTTTGTTGTTACGGAGGCGATGCAACTGGAGCTGGACAAGCATTTTCAAAAGATGAAGCTGAAGAATTACAGTAATTCTACCATAAGGACTTATCAGTCTAACCTGGCCCAGTTTTTTGCTTATTTTAAACACAGTGAACTTGCCACGCTGACCAAGGAGCAGATTGAGGGTTTTGTTTTTGAGCTGGTGCAGAAGTACAAGATCAGCGAGCAGAAGCAGAATATGATGATCAATGCCATAAAGAGTTATTATGAGCACACGCTTGGGCAGCCCCGCGAGTATTACACGATCACGCGGCCCAAGCGCAGCAAGGATTTGCCCAACACGCTGAGCGAGGATGAGGTGCTTGCCATTATCAACGCCCCGGAAAACATCAAGCATAAGGCTATTTTGCACACTATATATAGTGCAGGTTTACGCATTGGTGAGGTGATTAGGTTGCGGGTGAAGGATGTGCGCTCTGATGACGGGTTTTTGTTTATTAAGGATTCTAAGGGCAAGAAGGACCGGCACACGGTTTTGAGTCCGATTCTATTGGATTTGTTGCGTGACTATTATAAGGTACACAAGCCTTCATACTGGTTGTTTGAGGGCCAGGACGGGGGGCAGTATTCTGCAACGAGCATACAACAGATTTACCGGAGTGCTGTTAAAAAAACGGGATCAAACCCCTGGAGCACGCCTCACACCTTGCGTCATAGTTTTGCCACGCATTTGATGCAGCGTGGGGTGAACATCAGGTATATACAGACGGCTTTGGGCCATAGCAGTACCAAAACTACTGAGGTTTACACGCGGGTTTTGAGTATAAACAGTAAAACTTTAAAGAGTCCTTTGGATGTTATTATGGAAAGTACTACTTTAGATAAAAAATAATGGGATCCATGTTGTACAATAACAATATATCAACAATAAAACCCAATATAATAACGTATATACTAATGTTGGCACTAATGTAAAATGGGACAAATACTTCAAATATTGATTATCGGTTTGACAATGAATAGTTGTCTACTTATCAATGGTCGAGCGGACTTAATTGAACAGAATTCAGATTTAATATTACCTGACGACTACAAAGTGCTTCAAGACACTGTAGAAGAATCAGGAATGGCAGGTTCTGATTACTTAATAACTGTAGAACTTGAATTTGACTCTTTGAATTTTGACCAATTAATGAAATCGCTACCTGACAACTCAGATAATTGGAGAGAAGACGGTGGAAACTATTACTACTACAAGAATCTAGATAAAAGTGAAAGCGTTTCAATAATTATTGACCCAGCAAGCCGACTTTTACTTTACAGACAAGATAAAATATGAAAGTAATCTATTCAATATTCATTGCTTTTCTAACCCTGACCGCTTGCTCTCAAACAAAAATTGACAAGTACAACTCAATCATTGACCAAGCGACAAGAATTGAAATCAAATTCAAAGATTCAGAAAAGGAAATTGAACT
>NZ_JCBCCK010000300.1:0-1261 GCF_059864935.1 Planktosalinus sp. | reverse complement strand
TTACCACAATGGGCACAAGCAGGCAACAAAAATTACAAGGAAAAAGTGTCACTGTATCGCAGTTGCTTCCTCGCTCATCTCATTTGCACCGCAGAGGCGCTGAGAACGCAGAGAAAAACACTCTCCTCTTACCATTCACCATCTCAAACACCCGTCTTCGGTCACCGGACAATAGTCAATTTTTTTTAACCATTAAGTCATTAAGGGACATTAAGGTTATTTAGCTAAGATCATCTCACAACTAATATCTCACGTCTATTATCTAAAAACAAAACCCCGAAACCAGCAAAAGTGACAACGGGGCATAAGGACTAACCGTTTCCTCCTATTGGAGGAGGTGGTGGAGGAGGTGGCGGCGGTGGTGGTGGTAAGTGCTCATCATCACCACAGCAAGCTACCGGGGTTTGGTTTTCCATACTTTGTGGGGTACACGAATAAAACCCCATAAGCAGTGTAACCACACCTAAAATTAGTGCTATTTTTTTCATTGTTTATAATTTTAAGATTGAACAATAGGCGTTGAGCATCTGCTTAACAGTCAGACGGTCAGAAACCCGTTAAATAATGAAGGCGTCCCTTCTGTGGAGAAGTGTGGAGCTTTTGGCAGCCTCCGCTACCCTACTTCTCCGGAAGGGTTTTGGTTGACTGCTTGTAAAGCTCCTGTTGAAATCACCTGTCTTTCAGCATTGTTTTTGCCGGCAGTGATGTGATTTCAAAGCAAATAAATGAAGGTCTCATCATAAGTTGTGGAAAAACCATGGAAAGAACCCGGAAAAGAATTTCCCGGAAATTTCCACAGATATTTTGTAGTTTTAGGTCACCAAACCAACCCTTTAAAATGCACAGTACCTTACTCCTCAAAGCTTTTGAAAAAGCTGAAAAAGACATACATACCGACAAACCCACGCGTTTGGCGCAACACTTGTCTGATTATATTCTGGAGCAAAGCGACGAACCTTACGGCGAAAAGAGTTTGAGAACCCATTATGCTGCAGCAAAAAAAGGAGACACCATCGACCTGAAAAAGTTTGTGGCCAATGCGCTCAGTGTCTATTTGGGTTATGATAGCTTTGAAGAATTTGTAAAGGTGCAGCCATCAGGATCTATCAAAAAGAAGTCCTTCTTTAAACACTACAAATGGCCTTTGGCCGGTGTGCTTTTTATAATTCTTGTTGCCTGGGGCTACCACCAACTTACCAAACAACGCTGGATGGTCTGGCAGCAAGACCGGTATGTGGAAGTGAAATTTGATGAGAAATTA
>NZ_JCBCCK010000347.1:0-1949 GCF_059864935.1 Planktosalinus sp. | reverse complement strand
TGCGGATGCGGATTGTAATCTACTAAGGTAAAGTCTTCAAACGAAAAATCAAAGATATTTGTGATTTTAGGGTTGATGATCATTTTTGGAAGTGGCCTGATTTCTCTGGAAAGCTGAAGTTCCAGTTGTTCAAAATGGTTAGAATATATATGAGCATCACCAAAAGTATGCACAAAATCACCCGGTTCAAGGCCGCAAACCTGAGCAACCATCATCGTAAGTAGGGCATAGGAGGCAATGTTAAATGGCACACCCAGAAAAATATCGGCACTGCGTTGGTAAAGTTGGCAAGACAGTTTTCCTCTCCCCCCGCCCTCTCCCAAGGAGTTGGAGCTTTCATCCGGTGGGGACACATAGAATTGAAAAAACGCATGACAAGGTGGTAGTGCTGCTTTTCCGTTTGCCACATTTTCACTGAAAGAAACTGAAGTGTCTGGCAGGACACCTGGATTCCAGGCAGAAATAAGCATGCGCCGACTGTTGGGATTGGTTTTAATTGTTTCGATGAGTTCACTGATTTGGTCAATGCCTTCGCTGTTCCAGTTACGCCACTGGTGGCCGTAAACCGGACCAAGATTACCACTTCCATCTGCCCAATCGTTCCAGATTTTAACTCCGTTTTCCTGAAGGTAGTTGATGTTAGTATCGCCTTTTAAAAACCAAAGCAGTTCATAAATGATGGACTTTAGATGCAGTTTTTTGGTAGTCACCATAGGGAAACCTTCGCTGAGGTCAAAACGCATTTGGTAACCAAACACACTTTTGGTTCCCGTTCCGGTGCGGTCGCCTTTATAGGAGCCGTTTTCAAGTACATGTTTTACAAGGTCGTGGTATTGTTTCATAGCCATATTCCCGCGCAGGCGGGAATCTCGTTTTAGGTTAAACTTCCAAAATCCGAAAATAAAAAAAAGCTTTTGATTGTGTCTGGAAAGTTTGTGAATTCTATTAAAAGTTATTAACCGGATTAATTAAGTTTAAAATTATCTAGGTCCTGATAATTATTCCAAAATCTCAATAGGGTTATGGAATTATTGTCAACAAAATAGTAAAGGGTGATTTGTTTGTTAAGCACAACTTTATGGACATCTCTATAATTTGTTTTGAGAAAAGTGGCTTTGTTGGTTTTAAGAAGTTCAATCAGGGATTCCACTTCAGTGATAAAGTTTGCCACATCAGAAAATGTCCAGTTTTGTTCAAGATATTCTATGTTTTTCCAACAATCAATCTTGGCTAAATGTGACCAAACAATTTTCATGTGGCTTTACTGTTTTTTCAATTAGACACATGGAACATCCTGACTAACCAATTCCGCTGAGAGTTAGCTTTTGAAAAGGATGTTTCATTTCCTGAAATACTTCGGGTATTTTTTTTTGGTTTCCTCCATAACCAAATCATGTTCCTGAGTTGAGGTTTCTTCCAGACTTTTATAACCTGCATCGATGACCTCTTTTTCTTTTTTTGATAGGGAATGAAGTAAAATGGATTCAATTTCTGACAAAACCGATTCTTTACTCTCTTCGATAAGCAAATGAATTAACTCTAATTTTTTTGTAGCGATGTCCATAATTGAAAAGCTTTTTTCAAAGTTATGAAAAGTTAGTTATTTTATATGAATGAAAATAAGATTCGCGTTAGCGATTTTTTATCACGAGATGAACTTCGTTGAATATAAAGGTTTCCCGCCTTACTACTTCGCTATCCTCTTTCGCTGAAGCTTCAGTGGATGAAAAGCTTCTTAGTACAAAGTCGCGGGAATTGGGCTACCCAATAATCATCCCGGCAATAGTCGCAGAGAGTAATGAAGCCAATGTTCCTCCAATAAGTGCTTTGATGCCAAATTCAGATAAGGTTTTGCGTTGTCCCGGAGCCAGTGAGCCAATACCGCCAATTTGGATTCCAATAGAAGCAAAGTTGGCAAAACCACACAACATATAAGTAGCCATAATTAC
>NZ_JCBCCK010000289.1:0-1090 GCF_059864935.1 Planktosalinus sp. | reverse complement strand
GTGGTTTCATTTTTTTAATGTTTTATAGTGAATAGGGGGTGTGTTATTTTTATTGCTTTTCTATGTTGTTTGATGGCGGAAGGGGGTCAAAAAATTCAATGAACACATTGTCTATGCGCTTAGTGATGCAGCCGTGCCTGTTCTCAACATCCAGGACATACTCGCCGGGTTTTGTGACTGTAAGCATCCCCGTGCTGTTTGTGATTGTAGTACCCTTATATCTCCAGTGGTAAAGTGTGGGCACACTGAGATTGCTCAGTGATGCATAGTGCAAAATAATGCTATCGCCTTTATAATATTTTTGTTGGGGCCCAATTATATAGCCTTCCATATTAGCATCTTCTATCAGTATGGGGTGTGATGAAATTGATTGACATCCATTTTGGTCTGTGATTGTTAAAGTTACAACATAAACACCCCTGCTACCAAACACTCGTGCCGTATTGGGCAGGGAATTGAAAGCGGCATCATCAAAACTCCAAAGGTAGGTGTGGTTTGGGTTGTGGTTTTTTATTGTAAATTCCACAGGGGTGCCCACGCAGGCCCGGGCAGGTGCAATGATCAGTTGTTCCGGCTTGCAATCTGTTGTAGATATGGTTTTCATACTATCCGGCGATTGCTGCACGGTGACTTGAAAACTTTCAAAATAGAGCTGCCCACATTTTTCCACTTTTACCATCACAGTGGCTATAGTGGGGGCTGATACATTGTTCCAAAGAATTTTTATCTGGTCTTTATGGTCTATGTTTACAACGCTTCCCAAAAAGTCAGGGCTTATGGTCCAGGTGTACTTGTCGCCTTCGGTTTCGTCCACACTATAAGTCTCATAAGTACTGGAACGCACCGTGGTAGGGCCGGAAATCTGGAAATCCACTTCCATTGGCCGTACTGTTATTTCAACCCAAGATGAATAACTCTTGCCGTCCTGGTTGCGGGCCCTTACTTTATAGGGGCCTGTGGGATTGCTTATAAAGGCCACCGCTATCGTTTGACCGGGGTTGCCGTTTATGATTACCCCATTGTCCACTTCCCAATAAGTGGTTGTGCCCGGCTGCGGAATGTCTGGCGAGCTAAAAGCAACAGGCACACC
>NZ_JCBCCK010000250.1:0-9961 GCF_059864935.1 Planktosalinus sp. | reverse complement strand
ATATGGTAATCCACTGTTTGGAAGAAAGCTGGTTCGTCAAAGCGAACTAAAACAAAATTTTCAACACGTTGACGACAGCCTTTTTGCATTAGCACTCCGAAACCCAATGATTGGAACTGTAATTAATGATTTGATTGAAGAAGTGCATTACAATATGGACAAATCCATGGAAGAATTGGCACAAAACCGAATCAGAAATGGAGTCGCATCACAGCAATACTCTGTTACCGGAGCGAATGACCTTGCGGTTTTATTAAGCAATGCCTTAAACAGTATGCAAATGCAAATGGCAGGTGCAGCAGGTCAGGGTGAGGGCCAGGGCAGAGGTTTTCAATTGCCTGATATTATCAAACAGCAGGAAAGTTTAAATGAGAAAATGGAACAGGGAACCAATCCCGGCGAACAAGGTAGTGAGGGAGAAGAACAAGGAGAGGGTGAAGGCCAGGGCGATGGTGAGGGTCAGGGTGACGGGCAAACGGGATCTGACGGTGATGGAAACGACGGACAAAGTGGTGACGGCAACAAAGAGGGTGAAGGCGAAGGAGGAAATTTAGAATCAGAAGAAATGAAAGGACTGCTGTTTGAAATTTATAAGCAACAACAAAAGCTTAGAATGCAACTTGAAGACAGGCTTAGACAAGAAGGCTTGCCTGCTGACGCCAGAAACCTGATGCGTCAAATGGAACAGGTAGAACAAGAATTATTGGAGCGTGGGTTCAATCAAGCCACACTGAGAAAGATGAACGAAATCAAGCACCAGCTTATGAAACTTGAGCAGGCCGCTTTTCAACAGGGAGAGGATGAAAAAAGACAAGGGCGCACCAACGAAAATGAATTTCAAAACACCCAGAACAAACAACTTGAAAACGCAAGAAACTATTTCAACAACATCGAAATATTAAACAGACAACAACTACCTTTCAGGCAAGTGTACAAACAAAAAGTGCAGGAATATTTTAACACGCCCAATGATTGAGTTTTTTTCTGAAACCGACTTTTCTCTTGACAATCCTGAAGCGTTTTCAAAATGGATCAATACAGTTTTGAAATCAGAAGGATATACTGAAGGCGATATTACCTATGTGTTCTGTGATGACAATTATCTTCACAAAATCAATTTGGAATACCTCAATCACGATACACTAACCGATATTATCAGTTTTGATTATTCTATGGGAAAACAAATTCACGGCGAAATTTATATATCCATTGAACGCGTAAAAGAGAACGCATTAGAATACAACGAGCTTTTTGAAAATGAACTAAAACGTGTGATAATACATGGGATTCTTCACTTTATGGGTTACAAGGACAAGTCACCGGAAGAAGAGAAAATTATGCGTAACAAAGAGAACGAAACTATCGCCATTTTTCCTACTTTATAACACATCTCTTTGATAATCAAATAAATAAATTTTAATTTGTTGATATTCTGATATTTAGCTTATATTTGCACCCGTTTTAAGATAAAAACTTGTTCCACGTGGAACAACACGAATTTTTTACTGAATTATGTTTGAAAATGAATATGATGTTATTGTTGTGGGTGGTGGACACGCCGGCTCTGAAGCCGCTGCCGCTGCTGCAAATTTAGGCTCAAAAACCTTATTGGTTACTATGAACCTTCAGAACATTGCCCAGATGTCCTGCAATCCTGCTATGGGGGGAATTGCTAAAGGGCAAATTGTGCGTGAAATTGACGCAATGGGCGGTTATAGCGGAATCGTTTCAGACAAGACGGCCATTCAGTTTAAAATGCTAAACAAGTCAAAAGGACCTGCAATGTGGAGTCCCCGTGTGCAAAGTGACAGAATGCGATTTGCAGAAGAATGGCGATTGATGCTTGAGCAAACACCAAACCTTGATTTTTATCAGGAAATGGTCTCTGGACTTGTAGTAAAAAACAATAGAATTGTTGGCGTAAAAACTTCTTTGGGAATCGAAATTAAAGCCAAGAGTGTAGTATTGACAAACGGAACTTTTCTAAACGGATTAATCCATATTGGCGAAAAGCAATTTGGAGGCGGAAGAGCCGGCGAGAAAGCAGCTACGGGAATTACTGAAGATTTAGTAAAATTCGGTTTTGATGCCGGAAGAATGAAAACAGGTACGCCACCCAGAGTGGATGGAAGGTCGCTTGATTTTTCGAAAATGGAAGAACAGCCGGGCGACGAAGTTCCGGACAAATTCTCATACAGTAATATTACCCAACCTTTAAAAGAACAACGTTCTTGTTATATCAGTTACACAAGTCCGCAAGTGCATGATTTGTTGCGTGAAGGATTTGACAGATCACCCATGTTTAACGGGAGAATAAAAAGCATAGGGCCTAGATATTGTCCTTCAATCGAAGACAAAATCAACCGGTTTGCAGATAAAGACAGGCACCAGCTTTTTGCAGAACCCGAAGGCTGGAATACAGTAGAATTTTACGTCAACGGGTTTTCAACCTCATTGCCCGAAGAAGTTCAATACAAAGCTTTGCGCTCTGTTCCCGGATTTGAAAATGTCAAGTTTTTCCGTCCCGGTTATGCGATCGAATATGATTATTTTCCGCCCACACAATTAAAACATACTTTAGAAACCAAGCTTGTTGAAGGCCTGTATTTCGCCGGACAAATAAATGGAACGACCGGTTATGAAGAAGCCGCTTCCCAAGGATTAATGGCCGGAATTAATGCACATTTAAAAGTGCACGAAAAGGAGCCATTTATTCTTAAGCGAAATGAAGCTTATATCGGTGTTTTGGTGGATGATTTAATCACTAAAGGCACAGAAGAGCCTTACAGAATGTTTACTTCCAGAGCAGAATACAGAACGCTCTTAAGACAAGATAATGCAGACTTCAGACTAACTCCAAAATCATTCGAAATTGGTTTAGCCAAAGAAGACCGAATGCGCAGAATGGAAGAAAAAGAAAAAAAATCAGCTGCATTTGTTTCTTTTTTTAAAGAAACCAGTTTTGCTCCTGAAGTGATCAATCCTATTCTTGAAGTTAAAGAATCGGCTCCGGTGAATCAGGCTGATAAAATGTTTAAAGTGTTTTCAAGGCCCAATATTACTCTTGACGATATGCGCAAAATTCCCGAAGTGGAAGAGTACATTCAGCAAAGTGATTTGGATAAAGAAATTCTGGAACAAGTTGAAATCCAAGTCAAGTATTCGGGATATATTGACAAAGAAAAAAACAATGCCGACAAACTCAACCGCTTGGAAGGAATTAAGATTCCCGAGAACTTTGACTATACAAAACTCAAATCGCTTTCTCAAGAGGCGAGAGAAAAATTAAGCAACATCAGACCCGCAACCATTTCGCAGGCATCACGCATCAGTGGTGTTTCCCCTAATGATATTTCTGTCATGTTAGTCTATATGGGAAGGTAGTGTTCCACGTGAAACAGTTAGTTATTTTAAATTGAAATCAACCGAAAACATTTATATCAAAACAAAAGATTTCTTGCTTTCCGGCGAGGAATTTACGCTGGTTGAAAATAAAGAAAAAGACTTGCTGAAGACAATTCCGGTTCCGGAGAATGTGTCAGAATATTATCAAAGTGAAAATTACATTTCTCATACTGATTCCAACAAAACACTTTTTGACAAGGCTTATCAATTTGTAAAAAAAGTCTCTCTGAGTCAAAAAATGAGTTTGATAAAAAACCTGAACCAAGGTGAAGGATCGCTTTTGGATATTGGATCAGGAACAGGCGATTTTTTAGCTTACGCAAAAAGCAAAAACTGGAATGTTCAAGGAGTTGAACCCGGAGAAAAAGCCAGGCAGCTTTCAGAAAAAAAAGGAATAGTTGTCAATGAGTTTTTGCAGGATGTAGAAGAAAAATATTTTGACATTATTACACTTTGGCATGTGCTCGAACATGTTGAGGATTTTGAATCTTATATTTTAGAAATCAAAAAAAGACTAAAACCCGATGGAACTTTAATAGTTGCTGTTCCCAATTTCAAATCAAAAGACGCGTTACATTATAAACAATTTTGGGCAGCATTTGATGTGCCAAGACATTTATGGCATTTTTCAAAAAACTCTATTGAACGAATTTTTACCCCACATCATTTCAAACTCACTCAAACCAAACCCATGTGGTTTGATGCTTTTTATGTGTGCCTGCTTTCTGAAAAATATAAAACAGGAAAATCAAACTGGATAAAAGCCATTTGGCATGGCAGCCTCTCAAATTTGTCCGGAATCTTTACCAAAGAGTATTCTTCGGGCATTTACATTCTCAAAAAGGAGGATTAACGAAGTTTTAGGCGCAAAAACGAGCAAAAACAAGACTGAACAGCGTTCGGGTCGATAAAAACGAGAATCGCGCTTAAATCGAAGATAACAAAGCCGTTTTTTATAATCAAATCAAATAGGTATTTTGAAAAGCAATAAGAAAGACTTATAGTGAATTTTATGCTGCTTTATGCAGTAAACGGGTGAGTTGAATAGAGAGATCAGTAAAAATAATTTTTGCATTTCCATTGCGCTCAATATGATAACCGGCATCTTCCAATGCGGAGATAATTTCCATCACATTTGCTCCATGAACAAAAGGGGCAAATTTTTCCAAAGCGAAGTTAACATCCTTAAATCTCAAGTAAACCAGAGAAGGAGTTTTGTAATTTAAAAGCAATGCCTGCCGGAAAAATGAAATGCAATAATCCAAAAATTGTTTTTGAACTTCACGACCGGTTCTGGCAATAGTTTCACTCCACGACAACAAATCGTTGATTACAGTTTTATTTCCTTTTGCTCTAAAGGCTGCCCTGATCCAAAAAATCACCCATTCTTCAAATTGAGAATCTTCACTGCTGTTTTTGAAAAGCTGCAACGCTTTGTTGTAATCACCCGCTGCTTGTCTGGCAAACTCTTTGGCAGCCTCATAAGCCGCGCCTTCTTTTTCAACAAGTCCGCCGGCAATAACTTCTTCCGGCAACAGTGGAAACTTCAACAGTTGGCATCGAGATTTAATAGTGTCAATTATTTGTTCTTCATCTTCAGTAATCAGAATGAACACCGTTTTTTCGGGGGGCTCTTCAAGGAGTTTCAATATTTTATTGGAACAAGCAATGTTCATTTTCTCTGCCATCCACACAATCATCACTTTGTAACCGCCTTCATAAGCTTTTAGTGAAAGGGTTTTTACAATGTCCTGTGCTTCATCAACACTGATATTACCTTGCTTTTTCTCAACACCAATTCGGTTATACCAGTCAAAAAGGCCGGCATAGGGATTGGCCAAAACAAAACTACGCCAGTCCTCTAAAAACATAGTTGAAACAGGATGGGTTTTTATTTTGTCATTGGTGGCAACAGGAAAAACGAAATGTAAATCAGGGTGTGATAATTTGTTGATTTTCAGATTGCAAGAGGGGTTTTTCTCAACCTCTGAAACTGAAAAAGTACCGCATAAGATATTTCTGGCATAAGCAAGCGCCAGTGGTAAAACCCCCTGACCCACAAAAAGTTGTGCGTGCGGAACCCTACCGTTTTCAACCCCGGTTTTCAGGTGGTTTTTAAGATGTTCAAGCCCCAAAACTTCAGAATAGTGCATATGCAAATATAGGATAATTCAGTCCAAACGATAGCTCTCAATTATTAGAAAAAAGTATCTTTGTCTTTAGAATTTCTAATTTATGAAAACGCTGAACAGTTTCAATTTTAAAAAGAAAAAAGTAATCGTTAGGGTCGATTTTAATGTTCCCCTCAATCAAAATCTTCAGGTTACAGACGACAGCCGGATCAGGGCCGCAAAGCCCACCATTATTAAAATTCTCGAAGACGGAGGAAGCTGCATCTTAATGTCACATTTTGGTCGACCAAAAGCTCAAGAAGATGAATTTTCCTTGAAGCACATTGTCAATAAAGTGTCTGAAATTATTGGGGTAAAAGTCAAATTTGCTTCAGATTGTATTGGCTCTGTTGCCGAAGAGGCTGTTTCAAAATTAATGCCCGGAGAAATACTCCTTTTAGAAAACCTGAGATTTCATAAAGAAGAAACCGAAAGCGATAAGGATTTCGCAAAAAAACTAGCTAGCCTTGGAGACTTTTATGTGAATGATGCCTTTGGTGCTGCCCACCGCGCCCACGCATCAACTACCACAATTACTGAGTTTTTCCCTGAAAACAAATGTTTTGGTTTACTATTGGAAAAAGAAATCAACAGCCTGAACAAAGTAATGAAAGACAGTAAAAAACCTGTAACCGCCATAATTGGTGGGGCAAAAGTGTCTTCAAAAATCACCATCATTGAAAATATTTTAGATAAAATAGACCACCTGATTATTGGTGGCGGAATGGCTTTCACCTTTGTAAAAGCCCTTGGCGGAAATGTGGGTGATTCATTGGTAGAAGAAGACAAACAGGATTTAGCATTAAGCATACTAGAAACCGCCAAGAAGAAAAACGTGGAGGTTCATTTGCCTGTTGACGCATTAATAGCCGACAGTTTTTCAGAAACTGCAGCTAAAGATGAATGCAGCATCGACAATATTCCCGACGGCTGGATGGGGCTTGATACCGGCACAAAAACCAATGTGCTTTTTGCTGATGTCATAAAAAAATCAAACACCATTTTATGGAATGGTCCTGTAGGTGTTTTTGAAATGAAATCATTTGCAAATGGCACTATTTCGTTAGGTAATGCCATTGCCGAAGCTACAAAAAAAGGCTCATTTTCATTGGTTGGTGGTGGCGATTCGGTGGCTGCGGTGAAACAATTTGGTCTTGAGAAGAAAGTGAGCTATGTGTCCACCGGCGGTGGTGCTATGCTTGAAATGCTCGAAGGAAAATCACTTCCGGGAATAGAAGCAATATTGGATTAGGGCAATACCATAGACTCGGGCTGCGTTTTAATCATTATTTTTTACTATTTTGCAAAACCAATCTAACATAAAACAATAATGAGTAAAATACTAACTCCCCTGATTTTTACTTTGTTATTTTCACTGGCGTATGCGCAGGAAGATAGTTATGGTCCCCAACAGGAGGTTGCCAATCTGCTTGAAACGGAAGATGTTATTGAACAAGAACCTCTTTCGCTACTTGACAGCATCCGCTCAATTTTTAGAGTACACCAGGTCAGTTCTGAAATTGACAGCCTATGGAAAAAAGAACTTTACAATTCAGAGTTGTTTGACGAAATGTATGCTTTTGTCAACGAAATAGAAATAAATGAAAGAGAAACACTTGAATTTGAAGAACTTACCACAGAAACCTTAATGCTCCGCCTAGCTTTGCTTGACGCGAAAACCCCTTTTGATGTGGCTTATTCTCCCGCACTGGAAAATATCATTAAAAGCTATTTAAGCCGCCGCAGAAATTCCCTTCAACGCTTAATGAACTTAAGCAACTTTTATTTCCCAATGTTTGAACAGGAATTGGACAGGCACAATCTTCCTCTGGAGTTGAAATACCTCGCCATTGTAGAATCTGCTTTGAACCCCAGAGCGAGATCAAGAGTAGGCGCTACCGGATTGTGGCAATTTATGTATCCCACCGGAAGAATGTATGGCATGGAAGTCACTTCTTATGTTGATGAGCGTTCAGACCCCTTACGGGCAACAGAATCTGCAGCTAAATACTTAGCAAGCCTTTACAATATGTTTAATAACTGGGATTTGGCCTTAGCATCATACAACGCCGGCCCCGGAAGAGTTTCAAATGCCATTCGCAGATCTGGAGGAGAGACCAATTATTGGAAAATGAGGCACAACCTGCCACGCGAAACAGCCGGCTATGTGCCGGCTTTCCTGGCAACCATGTACATTTTTGAATATGCAGAAGAACACGGATTTAAATTACCAAAAACAGGGTTGCCCTATTATGAAACCGACACTGTTCACGCAAAACAAACTCTTAGATTTGCAGACCTTTCAGAATTGCTTGATATCCCTATGGAGGAATTGCAGTTTTTGAACCCGTCTTATAAATTGGATGTTATTCCATACATTGAGGGGAAAAATTATTACTTAAGGCTTCCACTTGATGTGCTTGGAACTTTCGTAAGCAATGAAGATTTGGTTTACGCCTACATTGACTCCAAAGCCAAAAAAAACAACAAACCCACACCTGAATTTTATCCGCAAGACCAGCAAATTACTTACAGGGTAAAAAGTGGTGATTTCCTCGGAAAAATCGCATCTCATTATGGCGTCACGGTCAATAATATTAAAAACTGGAATGGCCTGAGAAGCAATAACTTAAGAATTGGCCAGCGATTGGTAATCTATCCCAGAGGACAACGAAACACTTCAACTTCAGTTGCTCAAAATACAACCAGCAATACTGACACTAACGAGTATATAGTCAAACAAGGCGACACACTTTGGAGCATTGCAAACAAATATCCCGGTGTGACAATTGAAAATTTAAAAAATTGGAACGGTATTAGCGGTAATACTTTAAGACCCGGAATGAAACTAAAACTTTCAGGCGGGTAAATATTTTTAAAGTAATTTTTAAAATAGTTCGTTATGAATAAGATTTTTTTGCTGCTTTTGGTTTCCATTACCTTTTTTTCCTGTAAGGAAAGCAGCAGTGACCGGCACGCCATGTTGCCCACTTCTTCAGGAAACATCAATAACCTTCAGATTGTAATTGACAATGAACTCTGGGAAGGTGAAGTAGGAGAAGTTCTAAGAAGATATTTCGCGGCTACGGTTGAAGGCCTGCCACAGGAAGAACCGCTTTTTTCCATCAGCCAGTTACCGCTTCACGCATTTGAAGGGTTTACTCAAAAACACCGCACATTTCTTTATGTGAAAAAAGGAGAGCAGAAGCAATTCAGGCCGGCAAATGACTTTTATGCCAAACCCCAGACCGGGTTTTTTATAAGTGGGCAAACCAATGAAGAAATCATCGAAGTCATTGAACAAAACATCACTCAACTTATTGAAAGTTATAGGGGAACAGAAATTAAAGAAAAGCATCGCAGAATGTCTCTTTCGCGTTTTAATACCGCATCAGTTAGGGAAAACCTTAAAGTCGATTTTATTATGCCTTCCGCTTATCGCATTGGTAAACAGACCGATGATTTTGTCTGGTTACGAAAAGACATCCGCTCAGGAGATCTAAACCTGCTTATTTATGAAATGCCTTTAAACTATTTTCAAAACGAATCGACAAGAATGCAGGACATTATCAAAATGCGTGATTCGATTGGAAAAGCACATATTCCGGGACCGGTGGCGAACAGCCATATGATTACTGAAATGGCTTTCACCCCCTATTTTTTTGAGTCTGAAGTTGATGGAAAATTTGCTTATCTGACTAAAGGCACTTGGGAAGTGTATAACTTTTTTATGGCAGGACCTTTTGAAAACTACATCATTAAAGATGAGAAAAACAACCGATATCTGGTAGTTGAAGGATTTACCTTTGCGCCTTCGGTGGATAAACGCGACCATCAGTTCGAACTTGAAGCCATCATTCAGTCGATAAGAATACAATAAAAAAAATCCGCTCTCGAAGCGGATTTTTTAGTTTTATGTGTGAAAAATTATTTTTCAATTTTGTCTTTCTCTTCTTCCTTTTTGTCTTCTTTGGAAGCATCTTTAAATTCTTTGATTCCACTACCCAAACCACGCATCAGTTCAGGAATTTTCTTTCCGCCAAAAAGCAGCAATACAACAACAACAATTAGTACAATTTGCCAGGGGCCCATCATCAAAGGAAGAAATAGAGAAGTCATGATACATTGAATTTAGAATGCAAAGTTAACAAGAAAAATCCAATGCACTACTTTTTTGGGGATTTTCTTCCTTTCAATTATACGAAATGCCCGTCCTTTTTGTTTTATATTTGCTATTTAAGAAATTAGACAATGGCTGAAGAAAAAAAGAGAAAAAGAATTGTCAAAAAGCTGCTTCACAAGTACAGGCTGGTCATTTTAAACGAAGACACCTTTGAAGAGAAAGTTTCGTTTAAACTCAACCGTCTGAATGTGTTTGTTTTTTC
>NZ_JCBCCK010000217.1:0-4453 GCF_059864935.1 Planktosalinus sp. | reverse complement strand
GATAACATCGGCTGATAGTAAGTAGTGCTCACAAATGTTATATTGTCTGTGGGAAAAAAACTTAGTGAAAGGTAGTTGCTTGAACGCCAGTCACGATTGATAACCAGAGATTCCTCATTCAACTCCTCGTGTTCATACATGATCAATGTCCCTAAGTACATTCTGTATTTTTCAAGTCCCAGCAGTCTAAAGCGCGGCCCGGTGCCGGCGAGTCCTCGGAATTTTATTTTGGCAATAGAGTTGTACTGAGACTGGACAAATCCCTCCCAGATGATGTTCTCCCAAAGTTTGTAATTGTAGCGCAAATGTTGCGCGCCCTGATTGACAAAACTCTGCTCTCCTGCCCTCTCAAAACCCAGATTATTGACAAACAAGACCAAGTGCCTGTTCATTTTGTACTGCACATGAATATTGTTGTTCAGGCGAATAAGGGTATTGGTGTTTTTGGTCAGCGAAAAATTAAGACTGGTGTTTCCGGTCCAGCCGGAAGTATCGGTCACCTTTCGTAAAGACTCAACATTGATGATTTGTGAAAAAGTGAGGGTTGGGAAAAGTAGTATGGTTATAAGATATAGCTTTCGCATTAAAATAAGATTTTTTGTCAACCCTCTCAGGGTTTAGAACCCTGAGAGGGTTAGCTACCTTTCAAGGGTTGGATTACATTTTATTAATTTCCCGTTTGGTTGCTTCAAACTCCTCCATCATTTCTTTAACAATTTCGGCGGCAGGTTTTATATCATGAATCAAACCGGAGATTTGACCAATCTCCAATTCCCCTTCCTCCAGGTCACCTTCAAACATACCGCGTTTGGCCCTGGCGCGTCCAAGCAGTTCTTTAAGTTCCTCAACAGTGGGGTTTTTCGCGTAAAGTGCCTGCACATCGCCGTAAAATTTGTTTTTAATCAATCGAACGGGTGCCAGCTCTTTGAGTGTCAGTATGGTATCGCCTTCATTGGCCTTGACAACTGCCTCCTTAAACGCCTGGTGTGAGGATGATTCCTCACTGGTTACAAAACGACTTCCCACCTGTACCCCATCTGCACCCAGCACCATGGCTGCCAGCATACCCCTGCCTGTAGCAATTCCTCCGGCAGCGATTAACGGCACTTTGATTTGTTCCCTGACCATGGGGATAAGTGTAAATGTGGTGGTTTCTTCGCGGCCATTGTGTCCCCCAGCTTCAAAGCCTTCAGCTACCACGGCATCTACCCCGGCTTCCTGAGCTTTAAGCGCAAATTTTACACTGCTCACCACATGAACTACGATAATGTCCTTTTCTTTGAGAAACGAGGTATAGGATTTAGGGCTTCCGGCAGAGGTGAATACTATTTTCACGTCTTCTTTCACAATGATATCGATTATTTTATCGATATCGGGATACAACAAGGGAACATTTACGCCAAAAGGCTTGTCAGTGGCCTTTTTGCACTTTTGAATGTGTTCCCTGAGTATTTCCGGATACATAGAGCCTGATCCGATAATGCCCAGTCCCCCGGCATTACTCACTGCACTGGCTAATCGCCAGCCGCTATTCCAGATCATTCCGGCCTGAATTATGGGATATTTTATGTTGAAAAGCGAGGTAATCCTGTTTTGGGTCATCTATTTTTTAATGATTTTAATAGTCTGCGATTGTTGCGGTGTTTGCAAATTTAAGAGGTACACTCCTTTTGACAAAGCTTGTAAGTACACTATTTTTTCTGAATGATACACTTCTTGTTCCATCACCAACACGCCCAGCGTATTGTAGATTTTTAGTTCAACTTTTTCCTGATTTTCCGGAAATTCAATCAGAAGCTCATTAGCAACAGGATTGGGATACACCGAAAAATAGTATTGTGTATAGTTATCCACCGAAAGCAGCACATCCAGTGCCGTTTGGAAATTGGGAATACCATAGCCCATTTTGTCTGTAGGATTGTTAAACAAATGTGCAGACTCCCTCACTAATTGCATAATCTGGTCGTTTGTATAATCCGGTCGCGCCTGCCACAAACAGGCAATGGCTCCGGCAGTTATGGGCGAACTAAAAGATGTGCCATTATTAGCAACAATATCGTTGTTTTGATCGATGACATAGGCTGCAACACCCTGAGCCATTACATCGGGCTTTACTCGGCCATCTACGGTTGGCCCCTGTGAACTGAACCCGGCTGGGTCACCTAAATCATCAACAGCACCAATGGTAAATACTCCCGGGGCATCTGCCGGCGTTCCTACCCAAGGAAAACTGCTGTTTCCACTATTTCCTGCTGAGGTTACCAGCAACATTCCTTTATCAAAAGCGTGATTTCCCCCACGGGCAGCAAAAGTGGTTTGTCCGTCTAAGTCCTGATAAGTATGTGAATAAGCCGGTTTGTCATAAGCACGATACCCCAGTGAGGTATTAACAACATGAACCCCCAGACTGTCTGCTCGTTCTAAGGCTTCTACCCAGTAAGCTTCTTCTACAGGAGTTTCACTGGAAACATCTTCAGTGATAAACAAATAATAAGAAGCATCGGGTGCTGTGCCTGCATATTGATTATTAATGAGGCCGCCCATCGTACTCAATACCCTTGTTCCGTGGGTATGACTCCCATAAGAAACCGAGCGGTTTACAAAGTCATAGACCCCGAGTATTCTGTTGTCATCTCTCACGTAAGCAAAACCCTGTTGGGTATCTACTCCCATAAATCCACTGTCGAGAATAGCTATAATCATTCCTGTCCCTGTAAAGCCTTCGTTATGGAGGTAGTCGCCGGAAATCATTTCAATCTGATTGGCCGCAAAACCGTAGTTGAAATTTTTAGAATTGACTTCCACATTGAATTTGTCATCCACAGGTTCGACTATTGTCGTGAAGTTTTGTGATTTATCCGCATACTCAACTTCGCTTACAAATGAAAGGTTAAGCAGGTTGTCAATATCGCTTTGCGACCCTCTCACATACACACAGTTCATCCACTTGGATTTGGCATAGACAGCGATTCCCGGTTGGTTTTTGATTTGGGTGATGTAACTTTCGTTCACCGGCACATCCCGCTCATCAATGGGCACATTGTGCAAAGCTTTGCGATCAATCGCTGCCTGAGTGAGTATGGATATGGGATTGTTGATGGACTGCTGGACGTTGTCCTTATCGGCAAAAAAGACCCAGGCGTCGTGGGTTTGGGAAAAAACTAATTGTGTAATTAGTAAGGCTAGAAGAAGTGTAGTGTTTTTCATCTGTTTTTATTTTTAACCCTTAAAGGGTTCAAAACCCTTGAAGGGTTTTATTAAGAAATCACCCCACTCCCCAGCAATTCATCCTCCTGATACCAGGCAACAAACTGTCCTTCGGAGATGGCGGTTTGTGGTTTTTCAAAGATAACATATAATCTGTTATCGGTTTGATGCAGCGTTGCTTTTTCCAATACCTGACGGTACCTGATGCGTGCCATCACTTCCATAGTCTCCTCTTCCTTCAGCCTTAAATCTTCTCGTATCCAATGCACTTCTTCTTGTTTTACAAAAAGTCCTTTGCGGTACAAGCCCGGATGATTTTTACCCTGGCCGGTGTAAATGATGTTATCATTGACATCGGTTTCAATGATAAACAAAGGCTCTTTAGTGCCTCCCACGGCCAAACCCTTTCGTTGACCTTTGGTGAAGAAATGAGCACCCTGATGTTTACCCACTACTTTTCCATCCTGGGGGGTGTATTGGTATTTTTTACTTTCTTTTAGCAAAGCAGTTTCAGTTCCATTTCTTTTTTCGGAAAACACAGGACTGTCTTCAGGAATTTCAATAATGACACCTTCCTTAGGCTTTAATTGCTGTTGAAGAAAATCGGGCAAACGCACTTTTCCGATAAAACACAAGCCTTGCGAATCGCGTTTTTCGGCAGTAATCAGGTTTTGAGTTTTGGCAATTACCCGTACTTCCGGTTTTAAAAGTTCGCCAACCGGGAAAAGGGTTTTAGCCAGTTGCTCTTGTGAAAGTTGACACAGGAAGTATGACTGGTCTTTGTTGGGGTCTTTCCCTGAAAGCAAACGGTGAATTGTTTTTCCATCTTTTGTAATTGTTTCTTTTCTACAATAGTGACCTGTTGCCACGTAATCTGCACCAAGATCTAAAGCGATTTTCAGGAAGACATCAAATTTGATTTCGCGGTTGCACAACACATCGGGATTGGGAGTGCGCCCCATTTCGTATTCACGAAACATATAATCCACAATGCGCTCTTTGTATTGCTCGCTTAAATCGACTGTTTGAAAAGGAATACCCAGTTTGTTTGCTACCATCATAGCATCATTGCTGTCTTCCAACCAGGGACATTCATCAGAGATAGTCACAGAGTCGTCGTGCCAGTTTTTCATAAACAAGCCAATAACCTCATAGCCTTGTTCCTTTAAAAGGTATGCCGCTACACTGGAATCTACTCCGCCGCTAAGTCCAACTACTACTCTTTTCATGTCCTCACCGTTTCGTC
>NZ_JCBCCK010000205.1:0-10140 GCF_059864935.1 Planktosalinus sp. | reverse complement strand
TGTAATTTTGGGCTTTTAAAAGTTCAACCAGATGATAAAAGGCCACTTTTGAAGCATCGGTGACTTTGTAAAACATACTTTCACCACAAAAAACACCCTTTTCAGGCAAATCAATTCCATAGAGTCCGCCTACTAATTTTTCATTTTGCCAGACTTCAACTGAAATGGCCTGTCCTTCTTTGTTTAATTCAACATAGGCATCAATCATTTCCTGTGTAATCCAGGTGCCATCTTGGTCAATCCTTTTTATTAGCGCACACTCCTGAATCACTTCCGCGAAAGCGGTATTAAATGTTACCTGAAACTCGCCAGATGTAATGTTTTTCTTTAAGCTTTTGGAAACCTTAAATTGGTCTAAAAACAAAACCATTCTCGGGTCAGGACTCCACCAAAGCACGGGTTGACCTTCACTGTACCACGGGAAAATCCCTGAATTGTAGGCCTCGAGTAATCTTTCTGTGGTGAGATTTCCCCCTACAGCTAACAATCCGTCCTCATTGGCTAATGAAACATCGGGAAATGGACTATTATCTTGTAGAAAAATCATTTTAGAAAAGTAACAAACCTGCCAAATAAACACAAGTGCCTATCATCATTAATATTACGGTATATGGTAATATTTCTTTCGCTTTAAGCTTTGTAATGGCCAGCAACGGCAGTGCCCAGAAAGGTTGCAGCATATTGGTAATCTGATCGCCATAAGACAAGGCCATCACCATTTTGGGCAGGGAAACATCCAGTTGAAGTGCCGCATCTATAATGATGGGACCTTGCAATGCCCATTGTCCGCCTCCGCTGGGCACAAAAATATTAACCAGTCCGGCACTGAAGAATGTGAATAGCGGCAGTGTGGTTTCATTTGAAAAATTGATAAAAAAGTTACTGATCATCGTGACCATTCCGGCATCTTTCATAATGCCCATTATCCCAAAATAGAGCGGAAACTGTATCAAAATTCCCGAAGCCCCTGAGATGGCTTCACCCAGCGCATTGGCATAACTTTTAAAACTGCCATGTAAAACGATGCCCAGCCCGAGCATAAAAAAGTTCAGCATATTGGGTGTGATGATTAATGATTTTAATGCTTCAAAATATTGAATAATAAAGGCCAAAAGCAAAAGCCCTCCAAAAGTTACAGCGGCAATTTTTGAATTTTCAATTCGGTTTGTTGTTGTATTTTCTTCATTATCTGGAGTTGGTTTATTTTGAGTTAAATTAACCGGTTTGGTGCCAGATTTTTTAGCCAAAAAATAAAGGCTTAATGGAATGACAATCATTAAAACCCCAAAAATAAGGAGGTTCCACCAACTCAACACCGTTTCGCCGGTACTGATTAAATTGGGGAGTTGTGCTGTCATATCTGTTGAACCAATACCCTGCATTAATGCCTGAATATGTCCTTCTTCTGCCACTTTAAGAGGTGCTGAACCGCTAATGCCCCCATGCCAGATCATCAACCCCACATAGCCGGATGCGCCCACCAACGGATAATTGATGGCAAAACCTCTTTTCAAAGAAGCATCAGCCACTTTTCTGGCCATAATTGCTCCAAAAATCAATCCCAATCCCCAGTTGAAAAAGGCCACCAGCATAGTGGTAACACTCACCAGTATAACAGCACTTGTAGTAGAATGGACGTGATTTGTCAGCAAATCTGTGAGTTTGCTCATTGGTTTGCTCAACACCAAAATGTGTCCCAAAACCAAAATGAGCATCATTTGGTAGCCAAACACCAGTAAATCGTTGTTCCATATGCCTTTTTCCCAGAATTTCATGACAGAAACAAAACGCGATTCAGAAGTGGTAAAGTCACCAAAAACCAAAGCGAGCACGATGGTCAAAACAGTAAGGAATACTGCAATGACAAAAGGTGAGGGAATTATTTTTTCAAATGCGTTTTCGAGGGTTTTGGTAAAAGCCATACTTTTTGATTGAGTTTATTTATCCTCATAATGACCTAAGGCACTCAATATTATTATTAATATCTCAGACTCCTGAACCTCATAAACCATCCGGTCTTTTTTATTGATTCTTCGTGACCAGATGTTTTTGGAAAAATACTTCAGTCTTTCGGGCTTCCCGGTTCCTGAATAGGGTGTTTCTGAAATTTCTTTAATAATTATTTCAACTTTTTTTATGACTGATTTATTTCCGGAAAGAAATATTTTTTTAAGATCTTGCTGAGCAGTTTTTGTTATTCTGACAATATACTTTCCCATATATTCTCAGGATTTACGGTTTTGTAATCACCGGTTTCACTCTCTTCCATCGCTAAAGAAATTTTTTCAATAAAATCTTTTGAGTATGGGGTTTCTTTATCCACATACTCTGTGGGCACGAGAGCTATGGATTTACCTTTACTGCGGTGAATAATTACTTTTTCACGCTGGGCAATGTCTAAATATTTTTTTAGGTTTTTTCTAAAATCAGAAATATTAACCGTAATCATATACTATTTTTATTTACAAATGTACAAAATTATGTACAGAAAAATCAATTACAAAAAAAGCGCAGCTTTAACTGCGCTTACTTGCTTTATCTTTTAAAAGGGCAAATCATCGTTATCTTCCTCATTCAAATCGTTTACGGGTTCAAAGGCATCTGCCGGGGGCATTGGGGGTAAATCAGTTGCCGTGTTGGTTTCAGCCGCTTCTATTCGCCAGCCTTGAATCGAGTTGAAGTATTTGGTTTCCCCTTGAGGATTGACCCACTCACGACCCCTGAGGTTGATACTTATTTTTACATTTTGACCCACACTGTAATTGTTCAATAAATCTGTTTTGTCCTGAACAAATTCAACCATAATGTGTTGTGGATATTGTTCTTCTGTAGTGACAACAATTTCCCTTTTTCTAAAACCATTGTTGCCAAAGGTTTGTGTTTCACCTATCATTTTGATTTTTCCTTGTACTTCCATGTCTTAAATTTTTGCGAGTAGCACCTTCCATGCAGAGGAGGTGTCTCCGTTTTGTAAAAAGTTTTGTGCTAATTTATGAATTTCGTCGGTATCTGAAGAACTTAAAACGGTTCTTACCTTAATATTTTTTGAAACAAATTCTTTTATTTCTTCCTCTGAAGGAATTTGCTCAATATTGCCGAGCATCCCCAAATCGTTTCCGGTTAGTACGGTGCTTGATTTAATTTCGTCCGGGATTCTATCGACGCCAATTCCCAATGTTGATAATGGTTTTGGAACTTCAAACATTCCCATATTTGAACGACTGTACCAGTTTCCGCCCATACGGGCAACGGTATCAATTTTATATTGGTCTATGATTTGGTTTTCGTCAAGTATGTTTTCGTCAATGTGCAATTTAACCACTTCACAAATCACCAGGTTGCCTGCACCGCCTTCTTTGCCTAATTGAACCACGTCATTCACCACACACTCAAACTGCACCGGGCTTTCGGCCACACGCGGTGGTTTTACCTTTTCTGAAGGAATGGGAGTCAGGCCTGCTTTCAAAAATTCGTTGACGCCCTTAGGGTATTCGGTAGAAGAAAGTGACATTTGTTGCACCATGGCATAGTTGACTATGTTGATGACCACTTCTTTTACTTCGAGCACATTTTCATAAGTGTGTTTGGTGGTGTTGTCCCTTCCGCGCCTTGCCGGCGAAAATATTAAAATGGGGGGGTTGGCACTAAACACATTAAAAAAACTGAATGGCGATAAATTCACTTTTCCTTTTTTGTCAATTGTACTTGCAAATGCAATGGGCCTGGGCGTTACCGCTCCCAGCAAGTAGCCGTGTAATCTTCCTGTTGAAAGGTCTTTTGGGTCAAATGAAATCATAAAAACAAAGGTAACGAAAGTGATAAAAATGACTTCAATTTGTCACTTTAATTTATAAACACAATTATTTAGAGGGTTTTCTGTTATATTTAGCGGTAAAATAACTCCGGTATGCAAAACGAGAGAAATTATTTCAGGGTGGTCTTTGTGCTGCTTTCTTTGGTTACGGTAACCATCATTCTCTGGAATACATACATATTTTTCAACGAGTTGAAAGAAAATGAACGAAATAAAATGGAGCTGCTTGCTGCAGCTTATGCCGAATTGCTCCGAGATGACAATCTTGACACCAACGTTACCCAGCTTGCTTTTGAAATTATAAGAAGCAATACAAATACACCCATGATTATGCATAGTTATGCCTCAAACGACTATGATTTGATCAATCTGCCTGTGGAATATGAAAATGATGTCAACAAGATTGAGTCGCTGATTGAGACATTTAGATCGCAATATGAGCCGATAGATGTCGCGCACGAAGACGAAGTTTTCAGTACTATTTATTACGGAAATTCCAGAATAATCAACAAACTCAAATACTATCCCGCAGCCATTATCATTATGATTGTATTGTTTGTTGGGGTGGTCTATTTCTTTTTCAGGACCCGAAAAGCCGCAGAGCAAAACAGACTGTGGGCAGGTATGGCCAAGGAAACCGCACATCAAATAGGCACACCCTTATCATCACTTATTGGATGGACAGAAATTTTAAAATCTGAAAAGGTCAATCCTGAATACATAATGGAAATGGAAAAAGACATTTTCAGGTTGCAAACCATAACCGACCGGTTTTCAAAAATTGGCTCCATGCCGGTGTTGAATAAAAAAGATGTGGTTCAGGAAACAATCAATTCTTTTGATTATTTAGAAGCCCGAAGTTCAAAACTCATCAAGTTTCACATTGAAACCCCCGATAAACCCATTTATGTCAAATTAAACAAACAACTCTTTAGCTGGGCCATTGAGAATTTGGTGAAAAATGCAATCGACGCTATGAAGGGCAAAGGTACTGTGACCATTTCAATAACTAAGAATACCCGATATGTTCACATTTTGGTAAGTGATACCGGTAAAGGCATTCCGAAGAAAGATTTTCAGAAAATATTTAAACCCGGGTTTACAACCAAAAAACGCGGCTGGGGATTAGGACTTTCATTAACCAGACGGATTATTGAAGACTATCACGATGGAAAAATCAAGGTGAAAGGGTCAGTAAAAGGCAAGGGAGCTGTATTTCAGATTTCTTTGCGCTTGCTGGAATAGTTTTCAAAGATTTTCCTTAAATCAGCAGGGATTTGATAAGTTTTTTCAGTATTGAAATCAAAGCAGACGGCTATATCACGGACTTCAATGCACACTTCTCCTTTTTCGTTAAGGATAAAATGCTCCAATGAAAAGCTACTGTTTTTAATGAAACCTACCCTTGATTTTATGGTGATGTTTCCGGGATAAAACAGCGACTTTTTAAAATCCACTTTTGAAGAAACCAGCATCGGGCCGCGATTGGTTTCCTTATAACTTTTATACAGACCTGATTTTTCCCAAATATTCACCCGCGCCGATTGCAAGTAGCGAATGATGTTTACATTGTTCACGTGTTCATACACATCCAGGTCGCTCCAGTCAATGCGGAGTTTGATTTCCAGTGGAAAGTCATTTAAATCTGTCATAGCTCGGCTTGAATTTTAGCGGCAAGCTGTTTAAATTCTTCAGCGGAAAGTATAACTTTTTTACTGAAATCCATATCGTTCATCTGATTGAGCGGGATGAGGTGCACGTGCACGTGTGGCACTTCCAGACCAATCACGGCAACACCCACCCGTTTACAAGAGACGGTTTTTTCAAGCGCTTTTGCTACTTTTCGGGAAAACTGCATCAGGTTGAGGTAGGTGTTTTCGTCAAGGTCAAACAATTTATCGACTTCCACTTTTGGGACGCACAAGGTGTGACCCTTAGCATTGGGATTAATATCCAGAAAAGCAATGAAGTTTTCGTCTTCCGCCACTTTGTAACAAGGGATTTCTCCTTTGATGATTTTTGTGAAAATGGTAGGCATGATTTTTTTGATTAAAATTTTTAAAAACTGAAGGAGCGTTTATATTAAAAGCGTAAATTTGAAATAGTTAAAAGGTTAAATTATGTCAACAGCAGAACTAAAATTAAAAGTTATAAACCGTATAACAAATATAACAGATAATAATTTGTTAGAGCAAATTCATCGCTTAATTGACTTTGAACTTAAAAATGATGTTTATGAATTAAGTGAAGAACAAACCCAAAGAATCGCTGAAGCCAAAGAAGAGTATCAAAAGGGAGAAACACTTACTAATGAAGAGGCTATAAAAGAAATTGAAAAATGGCTCAACGAAAAATAACGTGGACGAAAACAGCTATTTTTGAAAAGAAAGAAATCCTTGAGTATTGGATAAACAGAAATAAATCAAAAACTTATAGTTTAAAACTCAACCAACTTTTTATTGCTGAACTGAAGACGCTCTCCTTAAATCCTGAAATAGGGAAAAAGACAAAACATGAAAATATCAGAGCAAGAATTATCCGGGATTACTTGTTATTCTATGAAATTTTAGAAAATGAATTGGTTGTCTTGTCAATTTGGGACAGTAGGAGAAATCCTGATGAATTTAAAATTAAAAAAAGGGATTAAAACTAATCCCTAGATATCTCAAGAATCTCAAACGTTACCGTTCCGTTGGGTACTTCAATTTCTGCAGTATCGCCCACTTTTTTGCCAAGCAATCCTTTCCCGATGGGAGAGTCCACCGAAATTTTTCCGGCTTTCAGGTCGGCTTCGCTTTGGGCTACCAACTTGTAGGTCATTTGCATATTGTTAGCCACGTTTTTAATCTTGACGGTAGAATGTACCAGAACTTTTGAAGTGTCCAGTTGTGACTCGTCTATCAATCGTGCATTGGCAACAACCTCTTCCATTTTGGAAATGCGTAGTTCCAGCATGCCTTGTGCTTCTTTGGCTGCATCATATTCGGCGTTTTCTGACAGGTCGCCTTTATCGCGGGCATCGGCTATGGCTTGTGAGGCTTTTGGGCGCTCCACATCTCTCAAATAGTCCAGCTCGTCCCTTAATTTTTTAAGTCCTTCAGCAGTGTAATAAGATACTTTACTCATAACATCATCGTTTTATAAAATATAAAGAATCCCGCCAACCTGAACTTTTGTTCAAACGCGGGAACTAAAAAATCCCATTTGCAACGGGATTCAGCACAAATATACGAAAAATTTAATTGCTTTTGATTTTATCGTAAATTGCACAACTATTTAAACGCTATGAAAAAACTTGGTGCCATTTTTATTTGTTTTCTATTGCTTTCCTGCAACAGTGATGATAATGTAAACAGAAACAATCCTTATTTGATTGACCCGCTGGTGAACTTGCAACTGGACTTGAGTTTGCCTCAATACAATTTATTGAACTTCCCCGGAAACAGTATAGTAATCAACTCACAAGGAATCAGGGGCATAGTTGTTTATAACATTGACAACAATCAATATTCTGCTATGGAAATTACAGACCCCAACCACATACCCAACAATTGCTCAACGATGAATATTGTTGGCATTGAAGCTACCTGCACCTGCCCAGATGATGAGAATAAATACAACATTGTTACCGGACAGCATATGACCAACCCCAACCTTTACCCGATGCAGCGCTACCGGGCTGTGAGGAGTGGGAATGTGATTAGTATTACTAATTGATTATTTGGTATTGAGTTAGGTGGGAGTATCTATACTTGAAGCAAACAATAGAATCTGTAAATTAGTCCGGAACAAACAGCTTGTACAACATTAGGAAAAAACGATAAAATTTACGAAATTTAAAATCTAAATTTGAATTAAAATGGCAACAGTTGACAACATAAGAAATAGGTTGATTGATAAAATCCTTTCCATTAAAAACAAAGCATTTTTAGAAGCCCTGGATAAACTGATTTCCTCAAGTGCGTCTGAATCTGACATTGTGGAACTGACCGATGAGCAAAAAATAATGTTGGAAATGAGCGAACAGGACATCAAAACCGGAAAACTTATTTCGCAAGAAGCTATGGACAAAAGGAATCTTGAATGGTTAAACGCAATGTAATATGGACAAGAACAGCCGACATTCAATTTGTTGGAATTTTAGAATATTGGGTTAGAAGAAATAAGTCAAATACCTATTCAAAAAAGCTTGTAAAGTTAGTTTCTGAGAGAACCAAACAAATTGCGGAAAATCCATTTATCTATAAATCAACTGATTTTAAAGACACAAGAGTGGCATCACTGGGTAATTTTAGTATCTATTATAAAATTACCAATGAACAAATTATAGTTTCTGCATTTTGGGACAACCGACAAAACCCTAAAAATCTTTTAAAAATATTACAAAACAAATGATAAGGTTGCATAAACTGACGATAATCTATGGCTTCTACTCGCCCTTCCCAAAAACCTCTAAAAGGCTTATGAGTATCTATACATGAACCCAACTTTTGACCCGTCGTTGTATTACTTTTTTATTATTTTATGTGTTTCTTCCCATCCCAATCCTGATATTTTGACAAAATAAACCCCGGCATTCATCATAGAAAAATCAATTGTTGCTGGTTGATGGAGGGTGTTTTGAAAAAATTGGGAAACCAATAACTGCCCTTGCAGGTTATATACTTCAGCTTTTTCTACCGGTACATCAGCAGTGATAAATAGCTTGGTTGCTGTTGGGTTAGGGTAGAACGCAAAGTTTTTGGATTGGGGCGAGTCAATAGATAACGGTAGAGTAGAGAGTTTATAGGGTTCGTGACCATAGGAATGGTCATAATTAGCAAGGTAGTATAAATTGTCCTCAAACACAAAAGGAGGTAAATCTACCAATGGAAAGGTTTCTGTAGTGCCGCTGACGGTAATCATTTCAGTACCGTTTTGAGTGCCATCTGTGACCCACAGGTTATAACTGTCTTCAAGGGTACTTGTATAATAACTAGAATAATAAAAATATAGATAACCGTTAGCTTCGGTGAAATAATGTATATCGCCGCCCTCTGGACCTGGATTTAGGTCACTTAACATATACGTACCGGATTGGGAACCATCACTTACCCATAATTCACCGCCGTGCATACTGTCATCTGCAACAAAATATAAATTGCCTTTGTATTTAGAAAACCTGAAATATTGCCCACTACTAGCGGCACCGGGATTAATATCCATAAACAATCCCGTACCTGATGCCGTGCCATCACTTACCCAAATTTCCCTGCCATAAATACTGTTGGTTGCAACAAAAAAAATATTTCCGTTATATTCATTCATCTCCAAAGGAAAACTACTATCAGGGCCGGGATTGATATCTTTAAACAAAATTGTCCCTGTTTGTGTGCCATCAGTTACCCACAGTTCTTCACCGTGGATACCATCATTAGATCGAAAATATAACAAACCATTAAAACCAAAAGTAATTATGCTATTTAAGATATAAGGGCTACCTGGCCCGGGGTAAATGTCTTTCAGCAAAAAAGTCCCCGATGCAGTTCCGTCAGATACCCAGAGTTCATTGCCGTGAACCCCGTTATCAGCCATAAAATACAATTTATTATTAAAATTTTCAACATATGTCCATGCAGCCATCGAAGAAGATGATCCCGGATACATATCCTTCACCATATAGGTTCCTGCTACTGTGCCATCGGTTACCCAAAGTTCACGGCCGTGCACACCGTTATCTGCACTAAAAAAAAGTTTCCCGTTTGATTTCACAAAATTAGAAGGAGCACTACCTCCATTTCCCGGATTTATGTCCAGAAACAATTGGGTTCCTACCTCAGTTCCGTCTGTGACCCATAGTTCATGACCGGTTGTACCATTTTCTGCCGAAAAATACAACATACCATTATATTCTTTAAAATATTTTGCATAAGAACCGCCATTGCCCGGATTTATGTCTTTAAGAATTGTTGTCCCTGATGCTGTTCCGTCTGTGACACAAAGTTCATGGCCGTGAATACCATTATTGGCAGGAAAATATAATTTTCCGTTGAATTCTACGCGCTCATAAACTTCGGTATATTCCAATCCTGAGTTAAAATCTTTTAGACCCTCTGTTCCAGCTTCTGTGCCATCGCTGACATACAAATTGCCCATATTATCTATAAAATAAAGTTTACCATTATATTCCATAAAGTCTATTGCCCAAGAACCATTCGGGCCCGGGTTAATGTCCTTTAATAATTCCGGTTCTGCGTGTTGAGCGCTCAGGGTTTGTGGTGTCAGGTGCAGGGCACCACATAGAAATAAAATCAGTATTTGCTGTAGGTAAGTAAATTTTTTTATCA
>NZ_JCBCCK010000176.1:0-1812 GCF_059864935.1 Planktosalinus sp. | reverse complement strand
ACCAGAAGTATAGAACAGTTGGTTGATTAATGATTTGTTCAAAAGACACCCTTTCGCCATTAAAATTATAAATAGTCAAATCGGGTAGTTTTTTTTCGGGCATTAATTTCAATGAGGCCTCAGAAATTTTAATCATTTCTTGCCTTTGATTTTCATCAGTTGAAAGCGATAAGTAGAGATCAAGAGCTTGTTTTTCCTCTTCCGGGTTTTTGCAATTGATGATGAATCTTCTTGTTGAGGTTCTTAAAAGGCTGTTTTTTAAACTCTCAAGCGGAACTAATGAATCTATGAATTTTAATTTATGAGTAATGTGTGTTAATGATTTCCAGTTAAAATGATGCTCACTTTTGTACTGTTCATAGGCCAAATAGTCAAAGTGCCAAAGCATGAACCGGTAATATGTGTAATAAGATTGTAAAGCTTTGCTATTGTAGCTGATATTTTTCCTAAAGTCATAGTAATCTGAAGGTAGAGATGAAGCATCAACATTGTCATTATAGTCAGAATTTACAAACGGAAAAAATTCCATTTTTGTGTACTTGTCATAAAGTATATTGGCTTCAGCCACTTCATGAAAAGATTTACATGGCTTGTATCGTTTTTTAAAGCGGTTGAGATTGTCAAACCTGACCTTACTCATCGAGTCCAGTTTTTGAAGGAATTCATCGACAGGTAATTGGTAAAAAGGCCGCATACGTTGGTTCTCACTTTCGTTATAATTAAACATTTTGATGAGAAAGTTATTTCTTTCGGCTCCCTTACCGGTAAATGCAAGTGATTCATCAAACTCTATAGTGTTAAGCCTCAGCATCAGGCTGTCTCCGGGTTCGAGATAAACCATTTGATATTCGTTGTGCATAAAATTATAGATGCCCTTTTCAACATTTTCAATGTAATAAAGAAAGCGGTTATTTTCGTCAAGGGCTATAGTGTCAACTACTAGTTCATTTTTGGTAAGTATGATGTAGTTGGCGTTTGGGTTTACAATTTCACCTCCAAACCAAGCGCCGGAAACTTCATTTTTCATTTCTCTTCCGCAGGAAATCAGCAGAATAAAAATGATTGTGGGGAAAATTAAATTTTTCATTTACAAATTGAAAAGAGGCGGTTTTATGACCAAACGAATGTAGTTTTTATAACCGTCATGCGTTGTTAATTGTGAGTTAAAAGCAGAAATAAAACGTTAATATTTCTCATTAACTAAGTATTTGGTTAATTTTGCGCCCAATTAAAAAAAGCGCTATGTTATCAGTTTCAAATCTTTCGGTCCAATTTGGAAAAAGAATCTTATTTGACGAAGTAAATGCCACATTTACGCAAGGAAATTGCTATGGAATTATCGGTGCAAACGGTTCTGGCAAATCTACTTTTCTTCGTATCATTTCCGGAAAGGAAGAGCCTACTTCAGGTATGGTACATCTGGAGACCGGAAAACGGATGTCTGTTCTTGAGCAAAACCACAACGCTTTTGATGAATATCCCGTTTTGGAAACCGTTTTAAGAGGAAATAAAGAACTTTTTAAAATCAAGGAAGAGATTGACAAGTTGTATGAAAACTACTCTGATGAAAATGCCGAAAGTATTGGAGAGCTTCAGGTAAAGTTTGAAGAAATGAATGGCTGGAATGCTGAAAGTGAAGCAGCGGCCTTGCTCTCAAACTTGGGCATTAACGAAAGTCTGCACTATTCGTTGATGAAAGATCTTGATGGTAAGCAAAAAGTAAGAGTGCTACTGGCACAAGCGCTTTTTGGAAACCCCGATGTGTTGATTATGGATGAACCTACCAACGATCTGGATTATGAAACCATTACC
>NZ_JCBCCK010000174.1:0-3581 GCF_059864935.1 Planktosalinus sp. | reverse complement strand
CATTCAGGATTCCATCGGTAACTGAATAGTCGTTGAAAATCACAATATCTACGGAGTTGTTTGAAATACTTGTTTTATTTAAAAACTGCCTCATCTGTTCCCTGATTTCAAGGGTATTTTTAAAATAAGCATTAGGAGTATTTACATAAACCATTTTGAGAGTAGCCTTGTAGGCAACTGCAAATTTTTTAATGCTTTTGAATGCTTTGAGGTTTTCAGTATTAAAGTCGGATGCAAAAACGATGGTTTTGGGATTAAAGTTTTTGGTTTCGGTTTTTACAACCAATACGGGGACGTCTGAAGTGCGCACCACTTTTTCTGTATTGGAACCCACAAAGTAGCCTTTTACACCACTGGCACCACGGGAGCCCATAACGATGAGGTCTGCACCCACTTCTTTAGCGGCATTGTCAATTTCTTCAAACACTTTAAAATGTTTGATAATAGGGGTAGTTTTAATGCCTTGCATATAATCACGTTCGATAAACTCTTCAAAACGTTTGGTAGCCAGCTGCATAAAAAACATCAGTTCCCTTCTTTTTGTGCCCTCTGTTATGCTAATCATTTGATCTGAAATATCCAGCATATGCAGCAGGTAGAGTTGTGCTTTGTGTTTTTTGGCTATATCGGCAGCTACCCTGAGTGCATACTCAGAATGGCCGGAGAAGTCTACGGGTACAATAATTTTTTTCATCTGTTTATATTTATTTGTTTTTTATCGGTCAGATGTAATGTCCATATAATCATTTTCGGCTTCGTCGCCTGAATCCGCCTATTGGCGGAGCAAGGCGGTTGGTATGGCAATTATGCTTATGGACATTTCATAATAAAAAGTGTTATAGGTTAAACAGTCATAGAAAACAATCGGGTTTCAGGTTGTTTTTGTTGCAAATGAAGGTCAAAAGCCATACATACATTTCGCACAAACGGTTTGCCTGATTCTGTCACCTGAATCTTGTTCTTTTCAAAAATAACAATTCCATCTGACTTTAACTCGTTAAGGTTTTGTAAAATACTATTAAAATCGATGAACTTCGCTTCGTTATCCTCCCAGCTTGTTTCCAGATTACACATCAGACTTAGGATGTGTTTTCTGATGGTTTCATCCTCCTCTGTCAGCAAATGCCCTCTGTAAACGGGTATTTGGTTTTGTTCAAGCAGGGCATAATAGGTTTCAATGTTTTTCTCATTTTGTGCAAAAGCCGTCCAACTGTCTGAAATGGCTGAAACACCCAATCCAACCATAATTTTCGAGGGTGTAGTGGTGTAACCCATAAAATTGCGGTGCAGCGTTTTGTTGTTCATAGCCTCAAACAACTCGTCGTTGGGTAATGCAAAATGGTCCATCCCGATTTCAGCATATCCCATTTTTTCAAGCCATAGTTTGCCGGTTTCATACTGTTCCCTTTTGAGCTCAGGTGAGGGGAGGTGTTCTTCACTGAAACCCCGTTGTCCGTTTCCTTTTATCCAGGGCACATGGGCATAGCTGTAAAAAGCAATGCGGTCCGGTTTCAGCTCTTTGGTTTTTTCAATGGTATATTTTACGTGCTCTAAAGTTTGGTAAGGCAATCCAAAGATAATATCATGTCCCACTGATGTATAGCCGATTTCACGCGCCCACTCAGTCACTTTTCTTACGTTTTCAAAAGGCTGAATGCGGTGAATGGCTATCTGTACTGCCATATTGTAATCCTGAACGCCGTAGCTCACTCTTCTGAAGCCTAAATCATACAAGGTTTGGAGATGTTCTTTAGTCGTGTTGTTGGGATGGCCTTCAAAACTAAAATTGTAATCGGTTGCTTGAATGCTGTTTTCTAAAATTCCACTGATAAGTTTTTGTAGGTTTTTTGGGCAAAAAAAGGTTGGGGTGCCACCACCCAGGTGGATTTCCCTGATGATGGGTTTTTGTTTAAATAGCTTAAGGTAAAGTTGCCATTCTTTGAGGAGGGCATTGATGTAGGGTTCTTCAACCTCGTGTCTTTTGGTAATGCGTTTGTGGCATCCGCAAAATGTGCAAAGGCTTTCGCAAAAGGGTAAATGTACATACAAGCTGATACCTTCTTCCTCATTGAAGTGGTCAAACTGAATTTTAAGTCTTTTTTTCCAATCCTCTGTGGTAAAATTTTCGCAATTCCAGTAAGGCACCGTGGGATAACTGGTGTATCGCGGTCCCGGCACATTGTATTTTTGAATCAGGCTTTGCATAGTGATTAATATCTAATGCAAAAATACAACTGGGGGATGCTTTTCCCTATGATTTTGGTCATATTGAAAAAACACAAAAGCCGACAGTTAAAGCCGGCTTTTTGATTGTGAAAAATTTTGAATTACCTTTTTCGTACCCTTCCGGAAGAGGAAGCATTTTGTGTGACTACCTCAGGTTCCCCATAGTATCTAATATCCCCACCACTCGAAGCTTTAGCATCGAGTGAACGCTGAATATTCAATGTGATTTTTGCCCCGCTTGATGCCCTTGAAGTACAATAAATTGCTCGCAAGTCTTTTGCATCTATTGAACTGCCACTTGATGCTTTTGAATTAAAGTTTCTGGCCTGTCCTCTGAGCGTCAAATTAGCACCGCTGCTTGATTGAGCTGATAATTCTTTTGAAATAACGGTTAAACTCATTTGAGCACCGCTACTGGTTTTTAAATCCAGATTGTTTGACACCACATTGGACAACCCTTTGACACTTGCCCCACTGCTGGCATGGATTCCGTCTAGTTCAACAAAAGCGATGGTTACTTTTTTGGATTTGGCTTTGCGGATATTTTTGGTAGTACTTACATACAACACCCCGTTTTTGAGTTTGGTTTCTATAATGTCCTGCAGATTTTCATCGGCTTCTACTGACACTATCTGAACGGTACTGTTGACTATTTCAACATCTAAACCATTACTGGCTTTGACCACATCAATTTTTTCTGAAAAAAGGCGGTCATCTTTGACAACATTTCCATTGCCATCTATACCTTTAACCGAAATGATAAAATCACAAGAAGATGTTGTCGCAATAATTAAAAGTAAAAATATGAATTTTAATAGTTTCATAACTCAAATTTTTAATTGGTATTTACATTTATTCCTTTTTTGTTAATATTGACTCTTACTGAATCTTTTTCATCAGTGATATTAATATCAATACCATCTCGGTCAATTTTTATACGGTTGCCATCTTTCCAGGTCTCCTGCCAGTTACTGTCGTCCCAGTCGATGATATGATACTCCAAGTCATCATTTGAAAAAGACTTTGTCGTTCCACATTTTTCACAATGTGTTTTTCCATCCATTATTTCAAGATAATACCCTTCCTGACCGTTTAATAAGATGTCTCTGTATCTTGAAGTATTTCTGTGGTAACTGTAAGTGTTGTTTTCTGCAAAGAGATAACTACCCACAGGCAAATATAAGGTTAATTCCATTTGCTGGTCACGGTATTTGTCATCAACATCGGCCAGAAAATAACCGTCAAGTTTTAGTGTATTGTTCTCAAAAACAGACTGATAGGAAATGGCTTCTGCGCGATTTTTAGCCTCAAGATAGTCACGCCCTTTTGCTTTTTTGTTTACGTATAGTGACGCC
>NZ_JCBCCK010000152.1:0-3634 GCF_059864935.1 Planktosalinus sp. | reverse complement strand
GAAGATGCTACGCGTAATTAAAAAACTCAAACAAAAGTATCCTGTTGCCATCAAAGCCACATTTCTTGGAGCACACGCCATTCCGGCCGAATACAAAAACAACCGCGATGGTTATATGGATTTGTTACTTAACGAAATGCTCCCCAAAATTGCAGAAGAAAAACTGGCCGATTATATCGACGTGTTTTGCGAAACCGGCTATTTTACCGTTGACGAAACCATCCGCATTATGGAAGCCGGAAACCGTTACGGTTTGAAATCAAAAATACACGTTAATCAGTTTACAGCTATTGGCGGAATCCAGGCAGCCGTTGATCACGGTGCGCTGAGTGTCGATCATTTGGAAGTGTTAAACCTTGAAGATATTGAAGTGCTAAAGAACGGAAACACCATTCCGGTAGCCTTGCCTTCTTGCTCTTACTTTCTAAGTATTCCATACACCCCGGCAAGAGAATTACTCAATGCCGGTTTGCCATTGGCTTTGGCCACCGATTTCAATCCGGGTTCGACCCCAAGTGGGAATATGAATTTTGTAGTGGCCACCGCCTGTATCAAAATGAAAATGACCCCGGCAGAAGCCATCAATGCCGCTACTATCAACGGTGCTGCTGCGATGGAACTTTCAGACACACATGGAAGCATTGCTGTTGGAAAAGTAGCCAATTTGATTTTTACGAAAGCGATTCCTTCATACGGATATTTACCTTATTCATTTGGAAGCAACCACATTGATAAAGTAATGTTGAACGGGGAATTTATTTAAGAAGCTTACAAATCCCTTTTCTTTACTATCACATAGGAAAGCCAGATAAAAATTACTGTCCAGGCAAGAACGATAAATGTTGAACTTACAGGTACTTCATAACTTTTCTGAAATCCTTCGCCCAGTTGTGAAGCCGCTGTTTTTATGGCACCCAGTCTTGAAAATGGTTCAACAATTAAATTTGACATCGCCTGCAAGGGAAAGAATTGAGCCACATTTTCGGCGATGTCGGTGCCTTTAAAAAATTTCCATTTCATCAAGCCAAAGAGAATGCTTTCGCCGATAAACCAGATAAACAAAAATCCCAAGGCAAAAGCCGAACGTTTTACCAATACACCAAGAAACAAACAAAAAGCAAAGAATCCGGTGAGCTTGATAAAATAAGCCAGCAGGTATTCCAAATCAGAAAAAATAATACTTACTTCATTAAAATCTGAAAATATTAACCCAAGAATCATCGAAATTACAAACACAAAAAAAGTGGAAATAAGTGCAAAGCCAAGTACAGTTAAAAACTTGGAAAATATAAACTCCTTTTTGCTCAAACCGTCAATTAAGTTTTGTTTCAGCGTTCTGTGACTGTATTCATTGGCCATCATAGAAACGATGACGATGGCGAGAAAAATCTTTAAAATTGCAGCAATGTAAGTGTTGAAATGCCAGATATAAGGAAAATTAAAAATACCCTGGTCAGCAACCCTAAAGTTGATGTTACCAAAACTAAATTCAATGGAGGCTATCAAAGCGATAAAAGTGATCAACACAAAATAGACAATTGAAATAACCTTGGCAGACCTGTTGTACCTTAGTTTATGGAGTTCTATGGATAAAAGGCGCAGCATATTAGTTGAGGGATTTAGTGAGTTCTAAAAATTGTTCTTCCAGGCTTTCTTTGCGATGTACCAAATGGGAAAGCACAACGCCTTTTTCAAAAAGGTATTTGTTAAGTTCTGAGGCGTCCATCGGGTTTTTTAAAAATGCAATAAGTTGACCATTTTCTTCTGTTATGGATGCAAAATCCGGGTGATTTTCCAAAGCTGATTTTAAAAGGCTTTGATTTTCGCTTTTTAGCTTAAAAAATCCGTGACTGGCATTCATTCCATCCACAGTCCCGGAGTATAATTTGATTCCTTGCCTTAAAATCACCACATGACTGCACACTTTTTCTACCTCGTCCAGCAGGTGGGAGGCCAATAGGATTGTGGTGCCTGTGGAAGCAATTTTTCTTATGATTTCCCTGATTTGGTGAATTCCTTGTGGGTCAAGTCCATTTGTGGGTTCGTCAAGAATGAGTATTTCCGGGTCGTTGAGCAGGGCTGAGGCGATAGCGAGACGTTGTTTCATTCCCAATGAAAAAGTGCTGAACTTACTGTTTTTTCGCTCCAGCAAACCAACGAGTTCAAGTTTCTCGTCAATTTTTGAAGTGTCCACTTCCTTGATTTTGCATACCAAAGCCAGGTTTTGAGCAGCGGTCATAAACGGATAAAAATTGGGTCGCTCGATGATGGCTCCCACTTTTTTCAATGCTTTATGAGTGGAATCGGTTCCGTCAAACCAAAAGAAATCGCCGGAAGTTTTGTTGACCACATTAAGCACCATGCCCAATGTGGTTGATTTTCCGCTGCCGTTGGGTCCCAGTATGCCATATACGTTGCCTTTTTCTATGGTAAAAGACAGGTCTTGTACCGCTTTGATGGGGCCAAAGTGTTTGGTCAGGTTGTTTATGGTTAAAATAGTTTTCAAAATCAAAATGGATTGTTAATTCTTTGTATTTGACTAAATAAGGGTTATATTGTTACAGCACTAATAAAAATATAAAGTTTTCCAATGGAAGAAAAACTCATGTCCAAGAAAAAACCCTCCTTTCCCGTAAAGGAATTTCTTTATCAGTATTTAAAGCGGTATAACCGCGATATGACTATACCGGTTTTTTATGATGATTTGTTGCGTTTTACCGGGTCTGTTGCCGTTTATGATAAATTTGACAAGGATACCCTTTGGGTGAGCGTTTACTATTCAGATTCTGAACGCGAGGAACTGGATTTGAGCTTAAAACGCATATACACCATTTTATTTTCAGATGGAGATGATGATATTATTGAGTTTTTAAATGTGGACGCAATTGACTACTGTACGTTCGGAAATTCTAAACCCTTTCGCGTAAAAATCAGAAACATCCTGAACGACAATTACACCTATTTTTATGTCAAGAAAGCTGATGCCTCTCGTATTTACGGACTCGAACTGGAGCATATTTTATCTCCCAACCGAATCAATTTTGTAGTTCATGGAGACACCTTGATCGAGGAACATATTTCGGGCATACCCGGAGACGTATTTATCGAAACAGAACTGGAAGGCCTTGATGCAAATGCAAAAACACAAATCGCAAAAGAGTTTGTCAAATTTAATGAACGCTGTATGATGCTGCTTTTGGGCGATATGCGTTCATACAATTATGTGGTAATTCCCACTCACGACTTTGACCAGGTAAAGTATAAAATAAGGGCCATCGATTTTGATCAGCAATGTTATGAAGGTAATTTAAAAGTTTACAGGCCACAGTTTTTTAAAGAAAACTTTAAAATGGTAAAACTGGTTGCAGATTGGCTACAGGAAACGTCCATTGAACAATACCGCAAAGAAGAACGCTCCTTACTTGCAAAGCGAATTATTTCTTCTCAAAGCCGTTTGAGAGCACTCATTCGGTGTATGTTACAGGATCAAATATCTTCAACATCAAACCTGCACGAGTTGCGTTCACAATTGTATGATCTTACCTATGATATGAAATTTAAGCGTTGCAAATCCATGGGACAGATTGTTAAGACTGCGCTCGAGTTTATCAAGCGAAATTATGAATCTGTCAAT
>NZ_JCBCCK010000518.1:0-2451 GCF_059864935.1 Planktosalinus sp. | reverse complement strand
AAATTTTTAAAATCTATGCAAGAACTGAATTCAAAAGAGTGGCGTGAAAAAGCTTCTTCAGACCCAAATGCAGTAATTCTTGATGTGAGGACCGATGAAGAATATGAAGAAGGAATAATTCCCGGCGCCATCCAAATGGATGTCTTAAATCCCGGTGAATTTGTCCAAAAAGCGCAGGAGTTAGATGCTACAAAAAGTTATTATGTTTACTGCCGTGCAGGAGGCAGAAGCGCTCAAGCTTGTGCTGTTTTAAAATCTTTAGGAATTAATGATACATACAACTTAATTGGTGGCATCACTGAATGGGAAGGGCCTATTGAAAAATAATTTCGGAAAATTTTATGAAACAACTTAACCTAATTCTCATCACGTTACTTCTTTTTTCCTGCGCAGACAAAAAAGAGTCACAAGTATATAAAATTACTGCTGATCAAATGTTGGAGGCCATTGAAAATGAATCCATACAGTTACTCGATGTAAGAACCGAAGAAGAATTCAATGCCGGAAAAATCAAAAATGCTCAAAATATTTGCATATCCAACGACGATTTTAAAATGAAAGCCGAAAAACTCGACAAGGAAAAACCTGTGTACCTTTATTGTAAATCCGGTGGCAGAAGTGCTAAGGCCGCAGAAATATTAAAAGATATGGGTTTTAAGATTATTTATGATATGACAGGAGGTATTGAGGAATGGAACGAAAAAGATTTTGACACCGACAAATCCTAAGCATACATCTTTAATTAAAAAATCCACCCTCAGGAGAATCCCGGAAGCAGATTTTTATAAGTTTTAGACTAATATCTGGTAATCAATGCCAAATTCTGAAACTTTTCAAGTTCGTCACCCTCAATAAAAACTGTATCGCCCCCAAAGCTGAGGTTGTGTTCAATCATTTCATCAATCACATCATCACACACACCTTTATGGTCTCTTTCCAGTTTGTCAACCAACATGATTTCATTTCCCGAAATTAGCCCTGGTTGAAAATGCCCTTTTTTAACGAAGAGTGTTTGACCTCTTCCTTCAAGAATGGCTTTCCAAATATCGTTGATGTCGTTTAAAAACTTCCCTGACCCAACAGCCCTGCCCAACTCGTCCATACGTTCTGCGTTTCGCTTTCTGTTGATTTCTTGAACAGCAGGCCAAGCATCATCTACAATATGGTGGATTTTGGCACTTTCATCACCCCGGTTTTTGTTGAGGTAGCCCATATACATTTCCTTTCGGTCTGCCACATTCATATAATGAGTGTAATTACGTTCATCAGCAATAAGGATTACCGGTAACGGATAATCTTTGATTGCGTTTAGAACCTCTTTATCAACGCGGTTAAAAAATTCTTCAATCAGTTTTTCATCAGATCCTCCTGTGTGGCGTTCTTGTTTTTCGGTATTGTAAAGGGTATCGTTTTTGTAAGGAAAGTTCCCCTTAATTTCAGCAACAGGCTTATCATTCATCGCTTCTATAAGTCGTGCATCATTTCGGCTTAAAACCAAAACATAATAGGCTGCCTGTTCGTGCTCAGCCCTAACGAGGTCTCTGGTTGCAAAGGTGTCGTCAATAACAACCCTGTCGGTTACATTTATTGCAAGCCGGATGAATTCTGCGAGTTCCTGATTGACAAAAAGGATTAAACTATCCAGGTTTTCCCTATGGTCTAAACTATCAACAAGTGCGTTTAACTTTTCCATAATGGGCCAAACAAACCGTTTTTCATAATCGTTGTACAAACGTTCTTCCGCATTTTTAACGAGGTTTTTTAAACGTAACGGATCCCCTTCATTATCAGGGTGGGTTCTGTGGGTGTTTAAAATAATCGTTACACAAGCTTCGCCTTGAATGTTTTTAATCTTCTTTAATAAAGTGTTCATACGTAATTTGATTTTTAGTTTTAAAATTTGAAATCAAGATAGCTATTTTCGATTGAAAAGGAATCTAACTAATCCATATTTAAGTAATATTTAGCAATTGAATCAAACCACTTCTAAAATTATTTAACGTGAGTTCGATATAAGTTTTTATCCGTGAAAATTTACTTAATCCCCTCCTTCGGCGGGCAGGCGTGTCATCAGCGTGCTATCCTGTTCCAATAAATGTAAAATAACACGCAGATAACGCTGATTTGACGGACAAACGCTGATTTATCTGTTATTTCTTCAAAATATAGCTTTTGCCGTTTGCTCAAAAAACTATAAGTAACCCAAACCGTTGGTTTGCTTTTTAACTCGAACTTACGTTATTTATGTTTAATAACATAAATTTCATACCCAAACAAGTTTTAAAATTTTCAATTTTTTATCTTTACTTTTCCTGACTTGTCCATTTTAGTGCGGTGGGAATAATTTAGTGATAAGCCCGGTCATTTTGCTTGACGGGCTTGCCTTGATGGTGACGGTTTTATTGGTCATATGGTTCAAGATCTGCCCATCGGCTACTTTTTTCGATTCAT
>NZ_JCBCCK010000331.1:0-4262 GCF_059864935.1 Planktosalinus sp. | reverse complement strand
TGCTTTGGGTTTTATACTGATGATAGGTGGAGGCAGTGATGACCCTAATGTTTTTAATGAAGAAATTTACAGTTGGAGACGCATTCGTCTGGCACCTGCCTTGATTTTAATTGGTTTTGCCATTGAAGTGTATGCCATTCTTTTAAATCCAAACAAGAAATAGATGACTTATCTTGACGCCCTGATTCTTGGCGCCGTACAAGGATTGACCGAATTTCTGCCTGTTTCATCCAGTGGACATCTGGAATTAGGAAAAGCCATTTTGGGAGATCAAAGTGTTCCGCAGGAGAGCTTGTTGTTTACCGTTGTGGTTCATTTTGCTACTGCATTGAGTACAATTGTTGTCTTTAGAAAAGACATTGTTGAAATTGTTCAAGGCCTGTTCCGGTTTAAATGGAATGAAGAATTCAAATATTCCCTTAAAATTATACTCTCCATGATTCCGGCCGCTTTTATTGGGCTTGTTTTTAGTGACGAACTGGAAGCTTTTTTTAGTGGGGATATAGTACTTGTGGGCTTTATGCTAATCATTACAGCACTACTTCTTTATTTAGCTGACCGCGCAAAAAACACGATTAAAGAAGTAAGTTTTAAAAGTGCTTTTGTCATTGGCGTAGCACAAGCCATTGCCATCCTTCCCGGAATTTCACGAAGTGGTGCAACCATAGCAACTTCAGTGCTTTTGGGCATTGATCGGGCACGTGCAGCCCGTTTTTCATTTTTGATGGTAGTACCGTTGATTCTCGGAAAAATGGCTAAAGACATTCTTGGTGGTGACATCAGCATGCAAATGGAAAATATTGGAGTGCTTACTGCCGGATTTGCTGCCGCTTTTGTTTTTGGAATCATTGCCTGTACCTGGATGATTGCGTTGGTCAAAAAGAGCAAACTTTCTTATTTTGCCGTGTATTGTTTTGTAGTGGGAATCGCTTCAATTTTAATTGGGTATTATTATTAAATTGATTGGATTTAGTCATATATTCTGTAAATTTGAAGGATGAATACAGAAATCAACACTAAAATACTGGATATCCTTAAACCCTTTCAGCCAATAAAGATTGGGGTTTTTGGGTCATATTCCCGTGGTGAAATGAAAGAAGATAGTGATATTGATATCTTGTACTCTTTCCAAAAGAAAATTTCCCTGTTTGATCTTGTAGGCTTAAAACTGGAGCTTGAAGATGCCTTGCACAGAAAAGTAGATTTAGTTTCTGAAAAAGGAGTTAATAAATACATCAAGCCATACATACTTAAAGATTTAAAAATTATCTATCAGGAATGATAAAGAATAATAGTGTATATATTAAACATATTCTTGATCAAATAACTCACATAGAAAATTTTATGAGAGGTATTTCTGAAGAACAATTCAGTTTAGACATTGAAAAAGAATATGCTATCATTAGATGTTTTGAAATCATAGGTGAGGCATCGAAAAAAGTAGATACTGCATTCAAAAATAAATATCCTCAAATACCCTGGCGAAAAATGGCTGCTTTTCGGGATGTACTCATTCACGATTATGACAGGCTGGTGTCTGAAATAATTTGGAAAACTGTTGTGGATGAAATTCCTGAGTTGAAAGATTCACTACTTGAATTATTAGAGAATGAATCCTAACCCTTCAGCAGAATCCTTCCAACAAGGCCAAATCCTTTTAATCGACAAACCTTTAAACTGGACCTCCTTTCAAGTTGTCAATAAAGTGCGGTGGCTCATCAGGAAGCAATTCAATCTAAAAAAAATAAAGGTAGGTCATGCAGGAACCCTTGACCCGCTGGCTACAGGATTATTGATTATCTGCACCGGAAAGTTTACCAAGCAAATCGACACTTATCAGGCTCAGGAAAAAGAATACACCGGCACGATTACACTTGGTGCCACTACACCTAGTTATGATTTGGAAACCGAAATTGATCAAACCTTTGACATCTCCTCAATTTCAGAATCACAAATTCTTGATGCCACAAAGCAATTTATCGGTGAAATTGAACAATATCCCCCGGTGTTTTCAGCAATTAAAAAAGACGGCAAACGACTTTATGAATTTGCACGTAGCGGCGAGGAAGTGGAGATTTCTTCACGCAAGGTCACTATTTCTTCTTTCGAAATTACCGGCATCAACCTACCCGAAATTCACTTTAGAGTAAACTGCAGTAAGGGAACCTACATCCGCTCGCTGGCAAATGATTTTGGTAAAGCCTTGGATAATGGAGCACATCTTTCGGCTTTGCGGCGGACAAAAATTGGTGAGTTTTCAGTTGATGATGCTATAAGTATTGAGAATTTTGAAACGCAGTTAAAACAAGTTTAAACTTTCTTCAGAAGTGAAGTCAGGTCGTCAACAATGTTTTGGCCTTTGTCTTTGGTGTACCAAAGTTGCAACTCTTGTTTAAATTCCGGTGAAAGCATACCGTGTTTTTCTTTATAATCAGCGACCATTTTTGTCGCAAATGAAGGGCGAGCCCCCCAGGTAAACAACACTTCATTGTTTTTGTCAAGAGCTATGAGTTTTGGGATTGACCTTCCGCCATTGGTCAAAAAAGCATCCATCAATTCGGGCAGTTCATCACGATAAATCAGTTTTAAATCTATAGCCGGGGCTTGCTCAACGATTTTATCAAGCACAGGAATTACCTGAGCAGAATCACCACACCAGGCTTCAGTTATTACCAACCAGGTTTGTTCTTTACTAACATTATTCAGAAATTGTTTGGCATCTTCACTTATCGAAATGGTTTTATTCAACCGTTTCATTCGTTGATAATTTAAAGCTGTAAACTCAATCCTTGATTGCGATTGTTCAGGACCGGATGTTTTTTGTTGCTCGTAAAAACTTTTTACCTGGTTAAAATAAGTATTATAATCAACGGCCTGTGCTATGGCCTTCTGAATTATTGTGGAGTTGTCGGTAAGTGTCTGCATAATTTTAATTTATTTTTTCCATCGAAAATTTTATCATTACCTTTAAGAAACGATTCAATCAATGTGCGAAATTAACCAACCATAATAAAGTTTTCTATGACCAAAGTCACAAACCGTTGCCCTTGGTGTGGCACAGACCCCCTTTATGTTGAATATCACGATACAGAGTGGGGAGTGCCTGTTTATGATGATAAAACCTTGTTTGAATTTTTAATTTTGGAAAGTTTTCAGGCGGGTTTGAGCTGGATTACCATTTTGCGAAAACGCGAAAATTTCCGCAAAGCGTTTGATGATTTCGACTGTAAAAAAATAGCAAATTATAAAGAAAGTAAAATTCAGGAACTTCTCCATAATGAAGGCATCATTCGTAATAAATTAAAAGTCAGGGCAGCTGTCACTAACGCACAAGCGTTTATGGAAGTTCAAAAGGAATTTGGCAGTTTCAGCAACTATGTCTGGGGTTTCGTAGGTGGAAAACCAATAAAAAACAAGCTAAAATCTTTAAAAGAAGCTCACGCAACTACTGAACTTTCAGACAAAATTTCAAAAGACTTAAAAAAAAGAGGGTTTAAGTTTATGGGCAGTACCGTAGTATATGCTCATATGCAAGCCACCGGAATGGTCAATGACCACTTGATGGATTGCTTCAGATATCACGAAGTGTAATTATTTTTTGGAGAGTTTTTGGAACAACTCCATAAATTCCTTTGCCTTTTCGGTTTCATTCAAATATTCTAAAGTTTTAGAATAATGGTAGTAAGCAGAAGGGCTGGGATTAGTATCCAATTCAAACCACTTCTCAAACCATTTTTTGGCATCTTGATAATTTTCCCTGGCAAAATTGGCTTGAGCCAGTTTTTGATAAATTTGAGCAGATTCATAACCTTCTTCCAGGACGTTTTCATAAATTTTGATGACGTCTATTTGATTTGATTCGGAAGATTTTAGCGGAAGGTTTTCTTGTCCTTGTGCATTCAATGCAATGCATAACAAGGCGATGAACAGGGGAATGAGGTTTTTTTTCATCGTAAGTTTTGGGCTTAGCGTTTTGTAAATGTAAGAAAAATACTTGAAAATCAAAATGTTAAGAATTTTCTTACAATTTTAAACAAGATATTTGACAAATTTATCTCTGGGAAGTAAACAGGCACCGAGCGACTCTAAATGTTTTGTGTACACTTGACAATCGATGAGTTTGTAATTTTGGGCTTTTAAAAGTTCAACCAGATGATAAAAGGCCACTTTTGAAGCATCGGTGACTTTGTAAAACATACTTTCACCACAAAAAACACCCTTTTCAGGCAAATCAATTCCATAGAGTCCGCCTACTAATTTTT
>NZ_JCBCCK010000475.1:0-2878 GCF_059864935.1 Planktosalinus sp. | reverse complement strand
GGGTTGAGTTGCTCAAAATAATCGATTATGGTATCCATAAATTAGTTGGTCTTTAAGTAAAGATTTGAAGCAATTAAATTTGAAATCATGAGGTTTTCATTACCTATTTTAATTCTGAAAGAATCATCAAAATCTTCTTTTTCAATCACCGTGATCTTTTTGCCCAATGCAATTCCGTTTTTATCCAAAAATTTTAAAAATGAGGTAGAGGTGTCTTTCACCCCCACACAAACACCGAAATCACCTGCTTTCAACGAACTGAGCAATACTTTATTCCTTTCAGGAAAAGTACCATCTTTAGAAGGAATAGGGTCGCCGTGAGGGTCAAACTTTGGAAAATCAAGGTGTTTGTCAAGTCTGTCAACCAATTTGTCAGAGTCGATATGTTCTAGCTGTTCAGCAATTTCGTGAACTTCATCCCAGTTGAAATCGAGCTTTTCAACCAGAAAAACTTCCCAAAGGCGATGTTTCCTGATAATTTTTGCGGCTGTTTTTCTGCCTTCTTTTGACAAGGTTACGCCCTGGTACTTTACATAATTGACCAATTTTTTGTCTGCAAGCTTTTTAAGCATATCCGTAACCGATGAAGCTTTGGTTTGCATTTGCTCGGCTATGCCATTGGTGGAAACACCTTCACTGGAAAAACGTTCTAGATGAAATATGGCTTTTAAATAGTTTTCTTCTGAATCACTAAACATAAACTAGGTTTTGCTTTGGCAAAAATACAAATTTATATGATATAAAATAATATTTTTAGTCTTGTCTAAATTTATTTTATATATTTGTCAAAAATTCATTAAATGAAATTATCTCTTTCTATAATTTTTACTTTCGCCTATCTTTCACTCTTGGGACAAGAAGTGAATTTCCTTGAGGGAAAAATCAATGATCAAAATGGTCCAGTTCCTTTTGCAACCGTTGTGATTAAGAATAACACCTCAGGAACACAAGCAGATGAAAATGGACAATTTAAACTGGAAACTACTTTAAAAAAAGTCACTATAGAAGTACAGGCACTTGGCTACCTTCCTCACACAAAAAGGGTTTCATTTGAAAACTCAAACACCATTTTTATTGAAATTAATTTACTTTACGCCCCTGAAGAGCTGAATACCATACTCATCATCGATAAACAAAGCGGCCTTACACGTCGCACACCTTATGCACTGACACAAGTGGATATGCAGCATATTTCACAAAGCAGTAATGCAGGAGGGGTTGCAGGGGTTTTAAAAGAACTGCCGGGCATAAGCGGCGCTGAACTGGGCCCCGGAATTGTAAAACCTTTCATTCGCGGCCTGGGGTTTTCAAGAGTGGTCACCCTGTATCAAAACAACAAACTGGAAAATCACCAGTGGGGACAGGACCACGGGCTGGGTTTAAACGGATTGGGCGTGAAAAGCGTTGATATCATTAAAGGACCCGCTTCTATCTTATACGGATCAGGAGCTATTGGAGGTGTTCTTATCATAAAAGATGATGAATCATATTTAACCTCTGGAGCCATCACCGGCAATGTTGGCTCAACATTTAACAGTACCTCAAATGGTTTTAGAACTTATGGGTCACTTGGCAAAAAATTTCAAAAGAATTTCTTTTTTGCCGTTGATGCAGCTTATGAAAATCATGCCGATTATAAAAACGGAGGGAACCGCATCATTGGCAACAGCAGGTTTAATTATAACACCCTAAGGTTACACACAGGAATAGACAAAAACAATTACAAAAACAAACTGTCATTCACTTACCAAAAACAAAATCTTGGAATCATAGATGATGATGAAATGCAAGAGACACTTGCCACAAGCCGCAATGACCGCAGTATGCAACTGCCTTTTCAGGAAGTGAGCGATTACCTGATTTCCTTTAGTGAAGAGCGTTTACACGATAAGTTTCAAACCTTTTTACACCTCTCTCATCATTTTAATGACCGAGACGAAATTGAAGAAGATTTTAACAAAATTGATTTGGGCTTAAGACAACACCACACCTTTTTTACAGGCCGAATAAGCTTCTTCCCAGAGTCTGATTTTACTCATACCTTCGGAGCGCAAGCAAGTTTAATCAACACCTCTAACAAAGAAGAAGCTGAAGACATACTCATTCCCAATGCGAGAACCCAGGATTTTGGAGTTTATTATTTAGGCAGTAAACAACTGAATAAATTTTATCTCCAGGGCGGACTTCGCTTTGACTATCGAAAAGTAGAGGCATTGGCAAATTCACAAGCACTTATAGATTATGGGTTCATACTTCCCGGAAATCCCCAAGACCGAAAGTTAAGCACAAATTTTAGTGGGTTCACAGGTTCGCTGGGTGCGAGCTACCGCTTTAACCCAATGCATCAATTGAAACTCAATGCCTCAACCGGCTTCAGGGCACCTGACCTCGCCGAACTGTTTTCAAACGGACCTCATCCAGGCACCAGCCGCTTTGAAGTGGGCAATGCCAATTTTGAAAGAGAACAAAGCCTGCAAACAGATTTAACTTACACCTTTACCGGAAATTCTCTGGGGCTTGGAGCTTCACTCTATGTAAATGATATTTCCAATTATATTTTCTTTACCAACACAGGGGAAATTAGACCCGAAGACGGACTTGAAATCTGGGAATTTCAGCAACAAAATGCTCTCCTTTATGGAACAGAATGGGAAATTACCTATCGCCCATTTCAGGACGATGCTCTGCAATTGAGGGCGACAGCTGCCATAGTTAGGGGAGAGTTAAAGGAAGAAAATGAAAATTTAACCTTTATTCCGGCAGATCAGTTTGGATTTGATTTGAGATACACACCTCCATTTTCAAAAAACACACAATTTACAGCTGCAATAAACCATACTTTTGAACAAAATCGCCCAGGTTTTAACGAATTGAGTAC
>NZ_JCBCCK010000466.1:0-4472 GCF_059864935.1 Planktosalinus sp. | reverse complement strand
AGTACCATAGTAGTGGGCCTCACGCAATAGTTGATCGGTGTCCCTGAAGTTGGGTGACAGTTTTTGGAGTTCGTTTAACGTTTTATGGGCATTGCGGTACTCCATTTTATTGCCGGTAGCCATCATGCTTTGTGCCCTTTCATAAAGAAATGCAGTATATTCACCTTTGGCTTTTATGAGTTGCTCACTGTAGTCATTCATTTGAAATTGAGCTTCATCACCAAACCTGTAAAGGGGTAATAAAGGTCTGATGCTGTTTTGGATTCGCTCTAAACGGGAATACAAGTTGAAAATTTCACGTTTTGAAGCCGGGCTGTTTTCTCTTTCAAGTAAGGCAATTCTGTTGAGTGATTCTTCAGTGTATTTGGCAAATGCATCTTCCAGAATTGGTATCAATTCCCGACTCCTTTTGTTGGTTTTGTCTTTCTGAAGTTTTTTAACTGCCAGATTCATTGCCTCGACATAGTTTCCCCTGTTGAGTTCTTTCTGACTGCGTTTTATACTGCTGCAAGCAACAAACACGGTTGCTAAAATCAGCATAAGTAGTGCTTTTTTCATAACTGTAAGGTGTTGGTTATGTTAGTAAGTTTACAATTGTGGTGCCAAAAATAATTTAAGTGTTCAGTGCCCAGTAGCAGTTGGCAGATTTAATTTACCGGAATTAACCATCGGCATGCTCACACTGAACACTGTTACTGAACACTGACAACTAAATAAATAACTACATCTTCAACGCCGGTAAAATCCTGGTAGAACAGTCTCCAAAGCCAATGCGTACCTTGTCGTTTTTGCAATAGCCTTTTAGGGTTACAGTATCGTTGTCGTTGATAAACTTGCGTTCGGTGCCGTCATTGAGTTTGATGGGTTTTTCACCTCGCCAGGATAGTTCCAGCATCGAGCCGTAAGAGTCTGGTGTGGGGCCTGAAATGGTTCCGCTGCCCATCATATCACCGCTTTTAACCGGACAACCGTTACTCGTGTGATGTGCCAGTTGCTGACTCATATTCCAGTACATATACTTAAAGTTTGAGCGGGTCACAAGGTTGGGTGTTCCGTTTTCGGGAGTGATATAGGCTTCCAGATGAATGTCATAACTTTTCTTGCCGCTAGTTCGCAAATAGGGAAGCGGCTCTATTTCGGGTTTTGGACTTTCGGTTTTAAAAGGTTGTAATGCATCAAGTGTAACAATCCATGGCGAAATTGTAGAAGCAAAGCTTTTTGCTAAAAATGGCCCCAATGGAACATACTCCCACTTCTGAATGTCGCGCGCACTCCAGTCGTTAAACAGCACCAATCCAAAAATATAGTCTTCTGCTTCTTGTATGGGGATGGGTTCGCCCAGGTCGTTGGCATCGGTGGTGATAAATGCCATTTCCAGTTCAAAATCTATCAATCGTGACGGTTCAAAAACAGGTGTATCAGCTCCTGCGGGAAGAGTTTGACCGTTGGGTCTGCGTACATTGATTCCGCTGGGTATGATGGATGAACTCCTTCCGTGATAACCTACAGGTATGTGCAGCCAGTTAGGTAATAAGGCGTTTTCCGGGTCACGGAACATAGCACCCACATTGGTGGCGTGTTCTTTACTGGAATAAAAATCGGTATAGTCACCCACCTGAACAGGCATTTGCATTTCAATTTCGTCAAGCGTAAAAATCACCCGGTCGTGATGGGAGGAATTGTCTTTTAGCGCAGTGTTTTTTTTGTCAAATATATCAGCAATGCGGTTGCGCACCAGTCGCCAGGTTTTTTTACCGTCTGAAATAAAGTCATTTAAGGTGTCCTGAAGAAATATATCATCGGTCAATTCAATGCCATCAAAATAGCCAAGCTGATGCAAAGCACCCAAATCAATGGCAAAATCGCCAATGCGTGTTCCCACGGTAATCACATCGTCGCGGGTTAAAAACACACCGAAAGGGATATTTTGTATGGGAAAATCAGAGTCCTTGTCAACAGGCAACCACGATTTTCTGCTGGGATCATTCGCTGTAATGGGCATAACTTTTAGTTTTGGTATTGTTATAATAATTCTATTCAAACATACATGAATTTTTTATTTTCATCGAGGAAATAAGTAATTTTTAGAATACTTTACCGAATGTAATTCTTATTTTTGATGCAGATTTGTAAAAACACACCCTTATGCATCAAGACACCCAAGTATTCGACCTCATTAAAGCCGAAGAAAACAGGCAAAAAACCGGCCTCGAACTTATCGCCTCCGAAAATTTTGTAAGCCCAAGTGTCCTTGCTGCAGCAGGCTCAGTACTCACCAATAAATATGCTGAAGGGTATCCCGGAAAGCGCTACTATGGCGGTTGCCAGATTGTTGATCAGGTGGAGCAACTGGCCATTGACCGTGCTAAAGAATTGTTTGGTGCCGAGTATGCCAACGTGCAGCCACATTCCGGTTCACAGGCCAATACGGCTGTGTTTTCGGTGTGCTTGAAACCGGGAGAAAAGTTTCTTGGTTTTGACCTTTCGCACGGTGGTCACCTTACCCACGGTTCACCCGTAAACTTTTCAGGCAAGTTGTACAATCCTGTTTTTTATGGCGTAAATGAACAAACCGGGATGTTGGATTATGATAAGATTGAAGAAATCGCTTTACGCGAAAAACCTAAAATGATTATCGCCGGAGCTTCGGCTTACTCACGTGAAATTGATTACAAACGCTTTCGCGAAATAGCAGATAAAGTAGGAGCCATCCTGATGGCTGATATGGCGCATCCTGCGGGACTGATTGCTAAAGGCATACTTTCAGATCCCGTGCCGCATTGTCATGTCTGCACCAGTACCACTCATAAAACATTACGAGGTCCCCGTGGAGGGATAATCGTAATAGGCAAAGACTTTGATAATCCATTTGGAATAAAACTAAAAGACGGAAGCCTTCGTAAAATGTCCTCTTTAATGGACAGCGGTATCTTTCCCGGAAACCAGGGTGGTCCTTTGGAACACATCATTGCAGCTAAAGCAGTCGCTTTTGGCGAAGCATTGACCGATGACTTTTTACACTATATGGTTCAGGTAAAGAAAAATGCCAAAGTGATGGCACAGGCCTTTGTGGATAAAGGATACAAAGTCATTTCCGGAGGAACAGACAACCATATGATGCTGATTGACCTGAGGAACAAAGGACTTTCCGGCAAGCAAGCTGAAGAAGCCCTGGGCAAAGCCGACATCACCGTAAACAAAAACATGGTGCCTTTTGACGATAAATCACCTTTTGTAACTTCTGGAATCAGAATAGGAACACCGGCTGTCACCACCCGCGGGTTGAAAGAAGCCGATATGAAATACATCGTCGATTTGATGGATGAAGTAATCACTCACTTTGAAGATGAAGCCAAACTGAAACAAGTGGGGAAAAAGGTGGTGAAACTGATGGTTGATAAGCCTTTGTTTGTGAAGTGAGATTTTAGATGTGAGACGTGAGATGTGAGACGTGAGTTTTAATTAATGAGATTACTGCCAAGAAAACTTGCGGACAGACAGGGAGTCGAAACCGCTTATGTTGAGATTGGTCTATTAAGCTTTCTTTGCGCCCTTTGCGGAACCTTTGCGCTTCTTTGCGGTAAAACCAAAGCGTAGACATCGAAATATGCAAAGACTTTTGAAATAGAAAATGGATTTTGAAAAGAAATTGAAGGTAAATAACGAGATACCCGCCTTTGCGGGTATATGGATATGAGTAATAACAGAAAACAATTACAGGATAAAATCGCCCTTGCCAAACTGGGTGGCGGGCAACAACGCATTGACAAGCAACACGAAAAGAAGAAACTGACTGCCCGAGAACGCATTGAGTACTTGATGGATGAAGGTTCTTTTGAGGAAATCGGCATACTGGTTACCCACCGAACTACCGATTTTGGTATGGAAAACGAAAAATATTACGGCGACGGGGTGGTCACCGGATACGGAACCATCAACGGTCGTCCCGTTTGTGTGTTTGCTCAGGATTTTACCGTTTTTGGGGGAGCTTTATCTGAAACCCACGCAGAGAAAATTTGCAAGACCATGGATTTAGCCGTGAAGTTAGGCGTACCTATGATTGGCCTGAATGATTCCGGTGGAGCCAGAATTCAGGAAGGTGTGCGTTCGCTGGGCGGTTATGCCGATATATTTTACCGCAATGTGCAGGCATCGGGAGTGATCCCGCAATTGTCGGCCATTATGGGGCCTTGTGCCGGTGGAGCGGTTTACTCACCTGCAATGACCGACTTTACCCTGATGGTACAGGACACCAGTTATATGTTTGTTACCGGCCCCAATGTGGTGAAAATCGTAACCAATGAAAACGTCACTTCCGAAGAACTGGGCGGTGCCAGTACCCACGCTACCAAGTCGGGGGTAACCCACGTGACTTCCGTAAGTGATATTGCTTGCCTGGAAGACGTTAAAAAACTTCTGGGTTATCTTCCGCAAAACAACAAGGAAACCACGGCAAAATTACCTTTTACACC
>NZ_JCBCCK010000448.1:0-5399 GCF_059864935.1 Planktosalinus sp. | reverse complement strand
TCGTGCAACAGGCTTCGGTCAGGATTTGGGGATTCCCCGCTGCGTAAAACGTCATAGAGGTTTGAATCTTCACCTTCAACAAGGGGTGCATCCATGGATACGTGACGGCCGGAATTTTTCATCGACTCTTTTACGTCATTGATGGTCATATCAAGCTCTTTGGCAATTTCTTCAGCAGAAGGCGGGCGCTCGTGCGCTTGCTCAAGAAAAGCAAAGGTCTTGTTGATTTTATTGATAGACCCAATTTTGTTCAACGGCAAACGAACAATACGTGACTGCTCTGCAAGTGCCTGAAGAATAGACTGACGAATCCACCAAACGGCATAGGAGATGAATTTAAAACCACGTGTTTCATCAAAACGTTGTGCAGCCTTAATAAGTCCTAAATTCCCTTCGTTGATTAAATCGGGGAGGGTCAAGCCCTGGTTTTGGTATTGTTTGGCCACAGAAACCACAAAACGCAGGTTGGCTTTGGTCAATTTTTCCAATGCTCTCTGGTCGCCTTTTTTGATTCTTTGCGCTAATTCAACTTCTTCGTCTGCAGTGATTAAGTCAACTTTTCCAATTTCTTGTAGGTACTTGTCAAGTGAAGCGGTTTCCCTGTTGGTAACCTGCTTGGTAATTTTGAGTTGTCTCATTGAAAGGGTTTAGGGGTTAAAAAGACTTGCTACAAAAGGCGATTCACTTATTCAGAACTGTTGGGTTAACTCTGCTATTACCAACCTCGAGTTTAAGCCCTTGCTTCTCCAGAAGCGTCTTTTCAGTAAATTTTATTTTGTAGCAAGCCTAATTTTTTGATTTGTATATCTTGTTCTGATGGTTATACGTGAAGAGGGAACAAAAGGTTACAAAAAGGGTGAAAAAAATCACTTTGAAAAAACAGGGAGTGATTTTTTTATTGTGAAATTAATCCCTTCTCGGTTTTCTATCACTTTAACTACTGTATCCGGATTTACTTCTGCACCTATAGCGAATCGTCTTTTGAATGTTGATTTTGTTTGGTGGACATGATGCTGTCTATAACTCTTTTATCTGTTGTTTCAATTTTTAAACTGTCTGAAGCTCTGTAATAATGGTAAATGGTTTTTTGTTCAAAAAGTTCATCAATATCATATTTTGTGTTTACTAAACGTGTTTTCACCTTAATTGGTGCTGTATTGATGAGATTTTGTTCGGTTGTATCAATTATGAGCGAATAATAAACAGGTAAATTGTCATTATTATGTACTTCTTCATTTGTTTGATGTATATCTGAAGACACCACTGGGCCAATAAACTCATCTTCATTTAACTCATTTGATTGCTCTAAAAGGGGTTTGTTTACAATGCTGTTTTCATTTTGTAAACCGGATGGAGAAGTGTTCAACAAAAAATAGGACACTGAACCAATTAGCAGCACTGAAAATGTCATCCAGAATAGAATATTTTTATAATCTATTTTGGGTTTGTCAAGTGTTTTATGAATTCTTTCTAAAACCTTTTTGTCGGGCTGTTGAGGTTGGGTGTTTTTTTCAAAAGCCTTTTTAACGAATATGCCGATGTCTATTTTGTTTTTCATCTTTAACGAGTTCTCAGGGTTCAAATATTTTGTTTTTCAATTTTTTCTTTAAGACATACCTTTGCCCTATGAAGATTTGATTTTGATGTGCTTTCGGAAATAGAAAGCATTTTTGCGATTTCTTTATGTGAAAACCCGTCGAGTTGATAGAGGTTGAACACAAGCCTGTATTGATTCGGTAATTGTTGGATATATTCTAAAAGTTTATTTAATGCAATATTGGTATCTTCTGAAATCTCCACATCTTCCTCTTCATCAGTTAAATTATACTCCAGTAAGTCATTTGTCAAAAGTTTCCTTTTTTTGTACTTATCTATGGATTTGTTGATAACAATCCGTTTCATCCAGCCCTCAAATGACCCCTTACCGGAATAGGATTTTATTCTGCTGAAAATTGTAATAAATGCATCGTGCAAAACGTCTTCAGCTTCTTCAGTACTTTTGGAATATTTCAATGATTGAAGAAATAAAATATCCTTATAACTTCGGTAAAGCAAATTTTGCGCTTCACGGTCATTCTTTTTACATCTGTTAATGAGTTCTTCTATATTCAAATGATTAGAAGGGTTGTATTGAATTTTAATTCTTAAATTTAAGTATTTATAGTTAGAAATACCTTATCGCCCTTGCTCTTATACCGGGTGAATTTTTTGGAATTTCAACAATATCTCCTGTTGAAAAATCCAATGCCTTTGCATGTGATTCATTAGATTGAGTTGAACTCCAATAGGTTTCATTTTCAAAATTACCCAGCCCTTCCTGGTGTAAGTTTTCGTAGAGTTTATGCAACTCTTCAATGGATGGTAAGAACCAATCGTGATACTCACCTTGATTTTGTCCAAAAAGTAATGCTGTTAAAGCAGTAACACTTCCGTTGTTATCAGTGCTGCAAATACCCGGGTTGTTTTGGTAATCGTTTAAATCCAAATGGAAATTTGCAATTGCCGCTGAGCTCATTAACCCGTCACCAATGTCTTCAAAACTTGCAAATTGAATATCACCACTCAAACAACCCCATTCTTCAAAGGGAAGGTCAGCAGAGTGGGCTTCAATATACCTCCATCCGTTTTCATACTCTTCTCTGTCGAATGCCACGATGCCTCCCAGTGGTGTTGACTGGCCTACTTCAATCTCCCCTGTAAATTTACAAGCTTGTTTTATGAAATAATTATTTGTGTTGCTGGTTAATAAAAGTGAATTGTCAACAAATTCAACATTAAAATTTATGTTCCAGTCCTGAGCTACTTGTGAGTCTCCTGAAAGATTAATATTGAAATTTAAAACGTCGTTGATGAAAAAGAAAATCCAGGTACCGGTATATACATTGTTTTGATAATCAAAGCTCAAGGAGGTGTTATTGTTTACCGAAAATACTCCACCGGCATAAGTATTGTCTGCATCTTCAATAAAGGGAACTTTCCAAACACATTGTTGCGTCATAAATAAGCCATTGCAGTAACCAATTATTGCTTCTTGGGCACATCCATTGATGGCATCCTTCAATTCTTCATTGGTGGTGATTGAGTAAGGAGTGCCGTCTGCCAATGTCGTCTCAATGGGATAGCTTAAGCTGATGGAATGGTTTTGAGGTAAATTATCCAAAAAGATATAAAACTGAGAATCGTTTGACATCCAAGTTTCATCAATGATCTCGAGGTTTTCATCATATGTAAAAATCAAAAAGGAGTAATTGAACTCTATGCAAACAATGTCTACAAGAGGGTCTTCTTTTGTATCAGTCATTCTTATAAAAAGATTGTATAACTCAGAATTTTTTGCGATTAAATCTGAACTGCTAGAAAAGTCTACCGGCTCATTGTCACAAGCAGTAAAAATGAGTATAATAACGATAGAAGCCAATTTGAGTAACTTTTTCATAATATAATGGTATTTATTCGATGGTACTATTAATAGTGTTTGACAATTTCTTAAAAGGAACAATTTCATAATTTACATAAAACTGAAATGTGCTTGGTAAGGTATTCTGCGCTGCCGTAAAACGTAAATCGAAGGTGCTCTCACTTGTTATTTGTAATTCATAATTGATGTCGTTTGGAACCCCTACAAGAGTGATAGTCTCACTTTTACCGTCTTTTTCTATGACAGTGTCTGATTGGCGCAAAGGAGCAATGTTGGAGGACACACCCAAATAATTTGAGTCTGAAGCAAGCCATGCTGAAAACCAATTTGATGAGGTGATTATCGTTGGGTTGATTGCTTTAAAATCTTCCCAATTAGCAATAATATAATCAATTTGAGTTGCTACATTAGCTATATAATCGTCAGATGAATTGCTGTCATCTGATATCAATCGCCTTTCACCCAATTTCAAATCAAATAGGGCAAATATGTTGTTTTGAAAATTAAAATTGTTTGAATTGTTATTCTCATCATAGATTTTTACCGAAACAGGAATATAAGCAAAATCCCTTAAGACCTCGATGGACGCCTCTATTTGTGTAGAAAAACTATATATTCCGGCTACAGTAAACGCTTTTATAATATCGTCAGCAACTATGGTTTGTGATTGAACCACCGCAGGAGTTATAAGTTCATTCCAAGAGTAAAATACTTCAGATAAATATAAAAGCCTGAGGGCATTGACTTGAAAAGGTAAATATTCGCCTGAGGCTTTGTAGGTAGATGATTGTTTTGGAGCATATCTTTCAGTAAAAATGGTATTGGCGTTCAAAAATTTTGCGATTTTCTCCTTTTCAACAGCGGGACTTAAATTGTATCGGTTTATTAAATCAGAAACCATCTCATTTGCTGAGTTTAGTCTTTCAACTGTTTGTTGTGTCAGGTCATATTGATTCATTAATCCGGTTGAATAGTTCTGAAAGGTTGTAAAAGTTTCTATGGCATTTTCAAAAACAGTGGTTTCAACGTTTGGGTTATTATTGCCAACATTAAAACCCAGAACACCCTTTCTTCCATCAATAGTTAGAACGAATTCGTGGTCTCCCGGTGGAATATCAGGAACAAGGAAAATCAAATCACCGGCATCATTCTTGGCCAATGTGATTTGGTTCATTCCAAAATCTGCAAGATATTCCTCCTGGCTAAAGTCAAAGGTGTTTGAGGAGATCTTTACTAATTGATAAGGAATGACAGAAAGGGTTTCTGTGTTTAATTGAAAATTTTGAAGATTGGTATCATCACTTTTACAACTGATGATTGCTAATACACTTAAGAATAAGATTATTTTTTTCATACCATTTGGTTCTACTGTTTACTATTTAGTCTTGATAGTTTAAAAAGGTTGCGTGAACATCAAAAAAAAACACCCCTAAATTTTAGAGGTGCTTTTGAATTCTATTTTCCGGAGAAAGGATTAATCCCTTCTCGGCTTTCTGTCTCTGTCTCTGTCGTTGCGGCCTCTGGAATCCCTTCCTCGGTCATTTCTATCGTTACGGTCGCGTGGTGGTCTTTCCACAAATCCCTCGGGTTTTGGCAACAACGCTTTACGCGAAACTTTTTCCTTGCGTGTTCTTGGATCGGTGCCAAAGTGCTTCACTTCAAACTCGTCACCCATATTCACCACGTCAGATACATTTTCGGTGCGTTCCCAAGCCAGTTCGGAAACGTGAAGAAGTACTTCATTTCCGGGAGCATCAAGATATTCTACAACTGCTCCAAAATCCAGCATTTTAATGACTTTTACTTTGTAAGTACCGCCCACTTCAGGCTTGAACATCAATGATTCGATTTTTGCAAGTACCGCATCAATACCGTTCTGGTCTGTTCCAAGGATTTCAACAATTCCTTCTTCGGTTACAGGGTCTTCGTTGATTACAATAGTAGTTTTTGTAGTTTTCTGAAGTTCCTGAATCACTTTTCC
>NZ_JCBCCK010000437.1:0-2148 GCF_059864935.1 Planktosalinus sp. | reverse complement strand
CGTACCCTCCGAAGGTTTTCATCCTCCGCATCCACCAAAGGGGGAGAAGGGGGATACCGTAGGAGGGTAAATTTGATTTAAGCTGTGCACAAAAATACTTTATTTATTTTGTTTCTCTATTCTAAAAGCGCATTTGCTGCTCTTTGAAACAGCGATTCCGGCGGTTTGTGATTAGATTTTAAAAAACTCGTGGGCAGGAACAACGCTAATTTTCATTCCGTTTTTTTCATAGGTATCTTTCTGGCTAAGTGTTACAAGGGTTCCTTGTGTGTGTTTAAAAAATTCAAGCGCTTCAAAGAGGCCGTTTAATTCCCTGTCAAGGTTATCAGGAGTGAGGTGCATACCTACTTGTATGGCTTCACGAAAGTTTCCCTTTTCAAAAACCACAAAATCACATTCGCCTTTTTCATTGAAATAATATATTTCTTTAAAATTTTGGCGCAGGTGTAAAAACACCAGGTTTTCAAATTTACGGCCCCTGTCTTCTGAAAAGGAGGTTGAGTTTTCACTGATCAAACCGGTATCAATGGCATAGACTTTTCTTGGGTTGATGAGTTGTTTTCTAATGGAATAGCTGAACTTGGGGATGAAGAAAAAGAGGTAAGCCATTTCAAGATGTGAAAAATATTCCATCATGGTGCTCGTGGCACTTACTTCAAAAAGTGATTTCATACGGTTTGCCGTAACCGGTTTGCCAATGTTTGAAATGATGTACAAAGCCACCTTTTGCAATGATTTAATATCTCGCACTCCATACCTTACAGCGATGTCGCGCAACAGTATATCTTCAAAAAGCGTGTGTAAAATTCTATTGTCCCCACGCTTTACATATTCGGGAAAGCCTCCTGTGAGCAGGTAATTTTCAACCGCTTTTGGAGTAGGGTCTGCTTTTTTAAAAGCACAAAATTCTTTAAACGAAAAGGGAAACAGCTCTATGGAAATATGCCTTCCCGTAAGTTTTGTTCCCAACTCGCCACTGAGCAAAGCTGCATTTGACCCGGTAACGATCACCTGAAAATTTTGATCTAATTTTTGACGCACAAAGCGCTCCCATCCGTCAATAATCTGAAGTTCGTCAAAAAATAATACTTCGGCATGATGTGCATCAATCAGGGAATCAAGGCGTGAAAAATCATTGGGTTCAAAGCCATACAACCTCGGGTCTTCAAAATTGAGGTAAAAAGCATCAGGATACTGTTCTTCCAGGAGTTGAAATAACAATGTGCTCTTACCACATCTGCGTATACCCGATACAATCAATGCATGAGATTGCAGCTGTGGAAGTGAATGCAATCGATCCCGCAACAACTCTTTACCACGTCCTGAACGTGCTTTTTTTTGAGCAATCACAACTTCCCGAAGGGTGTTTTCCAATATCATGATGATTGGTTTTGATTGGCACTAAACTACAACTTTATTTTTTAGTATCAAACACTTTTGTTGTTTTATAACAAATTGGGTTGGCGGGGCGAATTTGCGTATCCTCCTTCATTTCGACTACTAGCCTATATCGGCAGGCGGGCAGGCCACACCTACGGCAGGTAAATTTGCTTATTTGCTGCTCACTCTTGTGTGGGGTTCAAGCTAAGGTCGCAAAGGTTTTTCGCAAAGCCGCAAAGGGATTTGGCTTTTTTTTATTGCGCGACGGATTCCTTTGGGGAAACGGGGTGTGGCTGGGTTATTTGCATTACTTACAATTTCATATCTGCACTTTCCAAAACTCCCTTTACATCGTAAACTACCGCTGTTTCTTTTTTCAAGGGTGTTAAGTCCAGATTGAGGAACTCTTTGTGTGCTACGCCGAGGACGATGGCGTCGAAGCCCTCACCCCCTAACCCCCTCTCCAAAGGAGAGGTGGCACCAAGTGTAGAATGGCATTTGAGGCCGTACTCGTGCATGACTTCATCCGGATTGGCCATCGGGTCGTAAATGGTGACGGTGATACCGTAGTCCTGAAGGGCGTGTACCACATCGACAATTTTGGTATTGCGCACGTCGGGGCAGTTTTCTTTAAAGGTGATGCCCAGCATCAGGAGCTCAGCGCCTTTGATGGAGATGTCTTTTTTGATCATGGACTTGACCACCTGTGAAGCGACATAGTCGCCCATGGAATCATTGATGCGTCTTCCGGCCAGGATGATCTCCGGA
>NZ_JCBCCK010000066.1:0-16657 GCF_059864935.1 Planktosalinus sp. | reverse complement strand
GTGGATGGAAGAATTACGCAACAAATACAAGGTTAAAGTCAACAAAAAGGCTTTGAAAAATTAAATGAACAAAATATATCTTATTCCTCTTTTAGTATTGATGACCTCCTGTCATTTTTTTCAGCAAAAACAGGAAGAAGAGGTAGTTGCCAGAGTGGGAGACCAGTATTTGTATAAAAGCGATATTCAACATATTGTAGGCCCGGGAACTTCCGCAACAGACAGTGTTCTTTTAGTGAAAACCTTTATCGATAAGTGGGCAACACAACAACTTCTTATGGACAAAGCGCAAATTAATCTTTCGCAGGAAAAACTTAGTGCCTATGACGAACTCGTGACCAATTACAAAACAGATTTATACACCAAGGGTTATGTAGATATCATTGCAACACAGTCTTTGAATACACAAATCAACGAGCAAGAGCTTGAGTTTTATTACACACAAAATCAGAACAATTTCAGATTAAACGAAGAACTCATACAACTGCGTTACATACATGTAGGGAATAACAACAGTAACATCAACAGTATCAAGCAGCAAATGTATCGCTTTAATGAAAAGGACAAGAAGGAACTTCAGGAACGTGAAATCCAGTTTAAAACCATTTCGCTAAACGACTCTGTATGGGTTCAGGCACAAACGGTAAAAAATTTAATTCCGGTGGTTACGGATGAGAATTTTGGCGAATTGTTAAAAAAATCAAATAGATTGGAGCTACAAGACTCTTTAGGAGTATATTTGATTTTTGTTAACGATGTGTTGTTACGAAACGAAATCGCCCCTCTTTCCTACGTTAGACCAACTATTGAACAAATTATCCTTAACAAGAGAAAGCTCGATATTATTAGAAATTTAGAAAAAGACATTTTACAAGATGCTATCAAAAACAAAAACTTTGAAGTTTATGAGTAAGAATAAAGTAACGGCAATATCAATAATCGCTTTGCTGTTTGGTTTTTCATTAAACGCACAGGATACGGAAAACGCACAGGATACGGACACACTAATTATTGATGAAAAAAGTGACATAGGTACACAAATCCAGGTTGAAACTAAAAATGATACAGTTGTGCCCACCAGACGATTTAAGATCGACGGTGTCATTGGTGTTGTGGGCGATTACATTGTTCTTGAAAGCGATATTGATAAAACTTACCTCGAACTGCAGCAACAAGGCATTGCCATTTCAAGCATATCCAGATGTGAATTGTTTGGAAAACTTCTTGAAGACAAACTTTATGCACACCATGCCATTCAGGACAGTATAGTGGTTTCAGATGCTGAAATCAATGCCCGTCTCGATCAGCAAATTGAATATATGGTAAGTCAGCTGGGCACGGAAGAGCGCGTATATCAATACTACAAAAGAAACTCCATGGCCGAACTGCGCCGGGAGTTGTTTGAAATAAACAAGTCACAGCAACTTGCAGCTATGATGCAGGAAAGTATATTTCAAGACGTAGAAGTCACCCCGGAAGAAGTACGGCAATTTTTCTATGCCATACCTGAAGAAGATCGCCCTGTTTTTGGAACTGAACTTGAGGTTGCACAAATTGTGATCGAACCTGAAATCAACAGTGAAGCAAGACAACGAGTTATTGACGACCTTAATGACCACCGACGTGACGTGGTTGAAAACGGGGCCAGCTTTACCACCAAGGTAGTACTCTATTCTGATGAACCCGGTGCTGCAGCGCGTGGTGGGCTCATTACTCTCAACCGAAGAAGCCCTTTTGTAAAAGAATTTAAAGATGTAGTTTTTTCACTCAACGAAGGTGAAGTCAGTGAACCTTTTGAAACCGAGTTTGGTTACCACATCGTTTTTGTGGAACGCGTGCGCGGTCAGGAAAGGGATGTAAGACATGTGTTGAAAATTCCACGTGTCGATGAAGCCACAATTCAAAAAGCCAGAGAAAGAATTGACAAAATCAGGGCAAAAATTGTAAATGGAGAAATCAGTTTTGCAGAAGCAGCCCAGTCCGAATCTGACGAAAAGGAAACAAGAAATAACGGTGGTCAACTCATCAATCCATTAACCGGTGATACCCGTTTTGAATTGACAAAAATGGACCCTAACATGAGCGCCCAGGTCTATAATCTAGCTGACGGTGTAGTGTCACCCGTATATGTTGACGAAGATCGAACCGGAAGAAAGCGCTTTAAAATCCTTACGGTAACCAATAGAATCGAAGAGCATGTAGCCGACTATTCCGTCGATTATGAAAAAATCAGGGAACTTGCACTCACTCAAAAACGAATCAAGGAAATCGAAAAGTGGCAGGAAAAGAAAATTAAAGAAACTTATATCAATATCAACAGTGAATATTCTGATTGTGAGTTTACCAACAACTGGTCACAAAAATAATTTATTTTAAAAGCAAAATATTATGTCTGACGTAGCAGCTGTAGAACAATTAGTCAAGAAACACAAGGAATTAAAAAAAGAAATATCAAAAATTATCATTGGGCAAGATGAAGTGGTAAAACAGGTGCTATTGTCAATATTTTCAGGGGGTCACGCGCTGTTAATTGGTGTGCCCGGATTGGCAAAAACCCTGATGGTCAACACCATTGCACAGGCACTGGGTCTCGACTTCAAACGCATACAGTTCACCCCTTATTTGATGCCCAGCGATATTTTAGGTTCAGAAATACTGGATGAGAATCGCCAGTTTAAATTTATTAAAGGTCCCATTTTCGCAAACATCATCCTTGCAGACGAAATCAACAGAACGCCTCCCAAAACCCAAGCGGCCCTGCTTGAAGCTATGCAGGAGCGGGCAGTAACCATAGCCGGGAACCATTATAAATTGAGCTTACCTTATTTTGTATTGGCTACCCAAAACCCCATAGAGCAAGAGGGAACCTACCCACTGCCCGAAGCACAGCTCGACCGCTTTATGTTTGCCATCAATCTGGAGTACCCATCTTTCACAGAAGAAGTGGACATTGTTAAAACTACCACTTCTGATCATTCTGCCACCATCAATCCACTGTTTAATGCACAGGAAATTATTGATTTTCAGCAGTTAATCAGAAGAATTCCGGTAGCCGACAATGTGATTGAATATGCCGTTTCATTGGTAAGCAAAACACGACCCAATTCCCCGGAGGCTACTGATTTGGTTAAAAACTATATCGACTGGGGTGCTGGTCCCAGGGCATCTCAAAATCTCATACTTGCTGCTAAAACCAATGCGGTTCTTAACGGCAAATTCTCACCGGATATAGAAGACGTAAAATCCGTAGCAACCGGAATCCTCAGACACCGGATGATTAAAAACTACAAAGCTGAAGCAGAAGGCTTGACCATAGAGCAAATTATTAAAAGTCTTTACTAACAGCGTACAATTCCGATAAAATATTCCAATATTCTTTTTATTGAGACATTAATTTATTGCATCAAAAATTAAATATTATGCATTTTAGTTTATTATAAATTCAATTTTATTGAATTTATTCTATGCAAACTCTAATTTTATTAAATATTTTTAAATTTATTATCTTTTTACTATATTTGCAAGAACAATGTATTCGTGCAATTTAGATTCATAAAACTCTAATATTTAATTCTATGGCTTTTGATATTGATATGATTAAGAAAGTGTATGCTACTATGGATGAGCGTGTAAATAAAGCACGCGAGTTGGTAGGAAGACCGCTTACACTTACAGAAAAAATACTTTATTCCCATTTGTGGGAAGGAACCCCAACTAAAACGTATAGCAGAGGCAAAGATTATGTTGACTTCGCGCCCGACAGGATCGCTTGTCAGGATGCAACGGCCCAAATGGCATTACTTCAATTTATGCAGGCCGGAAAAGATAAAGTTGCGGTACCTACAACCGTTCATTGTGATCATCTAATTCAGGCAAAATCAGGAGCGTTTGAGGATTTAAAAAGAGCGAACGACACCAGTAAAGAAGTTTTTGATTTTCTTGAATCAGTTTCAAATAAATATGGCATCGGGTTCTGGAAACCCGGTGCAGGAATTATCCATCAGGTGGTGCTTGAAAACTATGCCTTCCCCGGAGGGATGATGATTGGAACCGATTCACACACCGTGAATGCCGGCGGACTCGGTATGGTAGCCGTGGGTGTTGGTGGAGCGGACGCCGTTGATGTGATGGCTGGAATGGCATGGGAGTTGAAATTCCCAAAACTTATCGGTGTAAAACTTACCGGAAATCTTAACGGCTGGACAGCATCAAAAGATGTAATTTTAAAAGTTGCAGGCATACTAACCGTAAAAGGAGGAACAGGAGCCATACTGGAATACTTCGGTGACGGTGCTCTAAACCTTTCCTGTACCGGAAAAGGAACTATTTGTAATATGGGTGCTGAAATTGGTGCAACAACGTCAACATTTGGTTATGACGATGCCATGGAACGTTTCTTAAGAGCAACTGACCGAAATGATATTGCAGATGAAGCCAACAAAATAAAAAATCATCTAACCGGTGATGCAGAAGTATATGCCAACCCTGAAAAATATTTCGATCAGGTAATAGAAATCAATCTTGACGAATTACGTCCACACCTCAATGGACCGTTTACGCCTGATTTGGCCACACCTGTGGGTGAGCTTGGCATATTAGCCCGTGAAAACGACTGGCCTCTCAAAGTTGAATGGGGCTTGATAGGGTCTTGTACAAACAGTTCCTATGAAGATTTAACCCGTGCAGCATCTATTGCCAAACAAGCAGTAGATAAAAAGCTTAAAGCGAAATCAGATTTTGGCATCAACCCGGGCTCTGAACAGATTCGTTATACTGCAGAGCGTGACGGTATTTTAAAAATATTTGAAGACCTTAATGCCACCATTTTCACCAATGCCTGTGGACCTTGTATCGGGCAGTGGGACCGTAGTGATATGAAAGGCGACGAGAAAAACACCATCGTGCATTCGTTTAACAGAAACTTTTCCAAGCGTGCAGACGGTAATCCTAACACTCATGCTTTTGTGGGTTCACCCGAAATGGTAGCCGCAATTGCTATTTCCGGGCGACTTGATTTTGACCCGATGAACGACAAACTCATCAACGAAGACGGTGAGGAAGTGATGCTGGAAGTGCCAAAAGGAATTGAATTGCCGCCTTTAGGCTTTGATGTAAAAGAAAACGGATACCTCGCTCCTCAGAAAGATGGCAGTAGTGTTGAAGTGAAAGTAAAATCCGATTCAGATCGTTTGCAGTTGCTTGACCCATTCCAGCCATGGGATGGAAAAAATATTGACGGAGCAAAGTTGCTAATTAAAGCTTTTGGAAAATGTACTACCGACCATATTTCAATGGCAGGCCCTTGGCTGAAGTACCGAGGCCATCTGGACAATATTGCAAACAACACTTTGATTGGTGCCGTTAATGCCTTTAACCAAAAGACCAACTTTGTAAAAAATCAACTCACCGGCGAATATGACGGTGTGCCCAACGTGCAACGCGAATACAAAAAAGCCGGAATCCCAACTATTGTTGTGGGCGACCACAATTATGGAGAAGGTTCATCAAGAGAACATGCAGCAATGCAACCTCGTCACCTGGGAGTAAGGGTTGTGCTGGTAAAATCGTTTGCACGTATTCATGAAACCAACCTGAAAAAACAAGGAATGCTGGCACTCACTTTTGCCAATGAATCAGATTATGATTTAATTCAAGAAGAAGATACCTTCAACTTTGTGGATTTAAAAGATTTTACACCTGAAAAGCCAATCACCATTGAATTGGTTCACAGTGATGGAAGTAAAGATGTTATCAAGACTATCCATACTTACAATCAGGCCCAAATAGAATGGTTTAAGGAAGGTTCTGCTTTGAACTTAATTAAAAAGCAAAATGCATAACAGAAAATTTTAAGCAATCAAAAAACCCTCTATAATTTTTAGAGGGTTTTTTGATTGCTATATAAGAAGTTAATTAATGATTAGTTTCTTGGTACTTTTTCCATGATCTGATTGCAACTGAACAAAATAAAACCCGTTGTCTAAATTTTTGATTTCTGCTTTATTTGGTGTATTTGGTTGAATTTCCAGTACAACTTGCCCATGGAGGTTATAGACTATCACTTGATCCATAGTTGCATCTGAAGTAATAGATATAGTCTTACCGTTTGATGGGTTGGGGTACATTACAAAATCGTAAGTGCTCACCGTTTGAGTGCTTAATATCCCCCAACGATCTTCTGCCACAGGGCCACCCCAAATGATGGTAGCTAATGCGGGATTATCAATAAAAGGATTGCGGTTGCCATACACACTTTGAAGATAATCGTTGCGTTGGTCTTCATAGTCTGTTACTGGATCATCAACATTCCATTGTAAAAATGTTTGCAGCATTTGAGTGCCGCTTTGCAGATTGCCCACACCTGCTAGACTAGGAAGGCATTGATCTCCATAGCGGGTGTACATATACATAATCATTCGGGCTACATCACCTTTCCATTCGTCACCGGGATACCAGTTGCCGCTTCCCACATTTCCGGCATTGCCACTTCCATCTTGAAATAGTTTATCCCCTTTGTTGTTATTCATTTGCTGGTCACACGCCCTGATGTTATGTGGGTCGGCAATGATACCGGTTGCAGTATTATTGGCATTTCCCATTGAAGGATTGGTTAATGAACGCGCAAATACATGTTCGCGGTTGTATTCACATACCAAACCTCCGAAATCATTCTTGTCTCTTGAACGATCTGTAGTACAATTACCGTCATTGTCATTGTAACCATAAACCAAAAGTACATTGTTAGTGTTGTCAGGATTTTCATCGGTAAATACTAATACATCTCTGGCATCTCCGTAATTGAAGTTTTGGTTGTATTGTGAAATCTTTATTTGCAACTCGTTATATAATGCTTGCCCTGTTAAAGTCAGGTTGACATCATTGTAATAGGGCTGTTGCGAAAAGGCTAAGCCAGTAACAAACAATAATAGGTAATGTAGTTTTTTCATCTAAATGCTTTTATCAAGTAAGGCCATATAAAACCCGTCAAATCCTGATTTTGATGGAAGAATAGTTTTTTCTTTGACTAAAGTAAAGCTTTTCCCGGCTTCTGAATTTAAGAAATTCTTGATTTGCTTTTCATTTTCTGAAGGCAGAATGGAGCAGGTGGCATAAACCATTTTACCACCGGGCTTGACAATTTTTGAATAGTTTTCAAGTATTTCGGCCTGAGTTTTTTTGATGTTTTCTATAAACTCCGGTTGTAATTTCCATTTAGCATCAGGATTTCTTTTCAGGACACCCAAACCGGAGCAGGGAGCATCAATCAGCACACGGTCAGCTTTTTCGTGCAGTTTTTTTATCACTTTTGTGCTTTCAATTGCACGAGTTTCAATGTTGAATGCCCCCGCTCGTTTTGCCCTGCGTTTGAGTTCGTTGAGCTTGTTGGCATAAATGTCCAAAGCAATCAGCTGGCCTTTGTTTTCCATCAAAGATGCAAGGTGAAGTGCTTTTCCTCCTGCACCGGCACAGGCGTCTACAACCCGCATTCCGGGTTCTACATCAAGGAATTCGGCGACAAGTTGAGATGAAGCATCCTGGACTTCAAACCAACCTTCTTTAAACAAATCAGATTGGAAAACGTTGGCGCGTTCTTTGAGTTTTAAAGCCTGCGGATAACCTTTAAGTTTTTCAGTTTCTATGTTTTGGTCAAAAAGCGCAGCTTGCAGCTTGTCTATATCAGTTTTTAAAGTGTTGACTCTTAAAATAACTTCAGCTTCCTGATTAAGAGCAGCGATTTCTGCATCCCACTTTTTATCCAATTCCTTTTCTCCAAGCTCATCCAGCCAATCGGGTATGGACTCTCTGATTTTCCTGATTTTAGTGAGTTCGTCAAACCTGCCTTTGATACGGCGTGTAGGTGTGTCTTCCATCTGCTTCCAGTCTGGCAGGACGAGTCCTCTTAAGGTGGCCCAAACGGCAAATAATCTGAATAATTTTTGACGGTCAAACGGTTCACGCACTTCGGCAATTTCTGCATAGAGGCGTTTCCAACGCACAACGTCATAAACAATCTGTGCTATAAATGCACGGTCGCGAGCACCCCAACGCTTATCGCGTTTTAAAGTGCCCTGCAATGCTTTATCGGCATATTTGTTTTCATTGAAAATTTCGTTGAGGGCATCAATGGCGGCAAAAACTAAATTTCGGTGTATACGCATTGTGGGTTTCTGGTTTCAAGTTTCAAGTTCCAAGTTTTGCTTCCAGCCTTCGGCGGGCACGGCGGAAATTTCGCTGTGCTCCTTCTCCGTAGTAAAACTACGAAGGAGAAGCTCGTGTCAAGTTAACAAGGAGTATGTTATTTCTTTAATTTTATCTTTTTTCGCGTAAGCAAAAAGTTGTAATTTAAAAGGAAGTATTCTACACTAACCTCTAACCACTCACAACTCATTACTAATCCGCAAAGGTATCATAAATCTGCCTATTGGCAGACAGGCTCACAAAATTGTTTTTATATTTAACCAAAAATAATACTATGCGCATACTTGCCAGTTTTTTTGTTTTATTGTTGTTTTCCTTCTGCAGTAGCGAAAAGAAAGAATCTATAAGAGCCTATACTTCAATTGAAAAGGAATTGATTTTTAATGACAGCGTTAGCATCAGGGCGATTGTTCCTCTGGACGAAAACAGGGTTTGGTTTGCCGGAAATCAGGGAACAGTGGGACTGATTGACGGTAAAACCCCAAAAATCGCCGTAATCAGTTATGAGGACAGTTTATTGCATTTTCGTGCTGTAGCTAAAACCAAGAATGCTTTTTTTGTGTTGAGTATCGCTGATCCGGCAGTGTTGTATAAAATCGGGTTTGACGGACTGACTGCTACTTCCATGGAAGAGGTTTATTTTGAGACGGGCGAAAATGTTTTTTATGACGCGATGACATTTTGGGATGACCGTGAAGGGATTGCTATGGGTGATTCCGTTGAAGGTTGCTTAAGCATTATTATCACCCGAAACGGTGGAAACAACTGGGAGAAACTTTCCTGCGAATTTTTACCAAGCACCGAAGAAGGCGAAGCCGCTTTTGCTGCCAGCAATTCAAACATAGCCGTTTATGGTGACCACACTTGGATTGTAAGTGGAGGGAAAAGAGCACGTGTGTTTTATTCACCTAACAGGGGCAGGAGTTGGGAAGTGTTTGATACTCCCATTATTGAGGATGAAAGGATGACAGGTATTTACAGTGTTGATTTTTATGATGAAAATACAGGAATCATTTTTGGTGGTGATTGGGAAAATATGACTAACAATTTTTCAAATAAAGCCATTACTGAAGATGGTGGAAAAACCTGGACTCTTATTAGCGATGGTGACGGACCGGGTTATCGGTCTTCAGTGAGGTTTGTACCGGGTGGTGAGGGTGATGAAATAGTTGCAGCCGGCTCATTGGGAATTTCTTACACAAACGATAGGGGAAACAACTGGACAGAGCTGAGCAAAGAAGGTGTCTTTGCCTTGGAATTTGTGAATGACAGTATTGCTTTTGCTTCAGGGAACAATAAGATATTAAGATTAAAATTTAAGTGAACTTATTTTTTATCCTTTCCCCTGTATTTTCTAAGCAATTGCATCTGAAAATCACGTTCGGCTTTTTTGAGGCGTAAAACTTTTACCGGGCTGAGAATTTTGAGTAATTCTGCTTCTTTTTGATTTTGAAGCTCCTGCTCACGTCTATTGAAGTTTCTCATTTTGTTCAGTATTTCTGTTGCTTGAGCGTCACTTAGGTTATTTGAATCTTCACCTTGGGCGGTTCTCATTTCAGAGCGGGCTTGTTTTTTTAGGGTGTGGATTTCCTTTTCAAACTTGTTGTAAACAGGCCAGAATTTTTCGGCTTCAGCCGAGGTTAATTCTAGTTCCTGCGTGATAAAAGCCGTTTTCATGGCTTTGATTCGCTCACTTCTATTTTCCTGGGCAAAACTTGAAACTGTAAAAACTAAAACGAGTAGGGATGTGAATATTGATTTCATAGTGTGTTATTTATTCGTAAAGAAAATATGTATCGTCAAGGTCGTTCATTAAATAATCTTCAATCTCATCTTTGTTAATGGACGAAAGTATCAATTCTCCATTAAGCATTTCGTCGGTGAGGAGGTATTCAAAATCGATGAGGAGGTATTCAAAATCGATGAGTGAAAGGTCAATAAAATCGCTTTCAATGAGTGTTGAAAAGGTGAATGATTCATCGGTTGTAATTGGTTTTAGGTTTTGAAATTGAAACACACTTACTACAATTAATACAACCGCCGCAACTGCTGCTGCATATCTGAAAATTTCCTTTTTGTATAATGGAATGACTTTAACCGGTTGTTGTAGTTTAATAGTTTTCGCGAAAGCTTTTTCAACATTATTTTCAAAATAACCGGAAGGTACCTGAAACGGATTTTGCCTTGAAGCAACTTCCAGTAAAGCTATTTTGTCCAGGAGTTGTTCTTCAAGGGTTTCAAAATAGTTTTCAGGGATTTTAAAACCGGGTGATTTGATATGTGGTAATTCTTTTTTCATTCGTATCTATGACTAATAAAACGGTTAAAGGTTTAATCTTCGGTCAGGTATGCTGTGATTTTTTTTACTGCAAGGTGGTATGAGCTTTTTAGTGCTCCTACCGAGGTTTCCAATATTTCAGAGAGTTCCTCATAAGTATGGTCATCAAAATACTTCATATTGAAGACCAATTGCTGTTTTTCAGGCAAAGTAGCTATGGCTTTTTGAAGTTGAAGCTGAATGGCATCGCCTTCAAAATACACGTCAGACTCGAGGTTGTTGATGGCCAATTCCTGTTCTTTTTCTATGGTTGTGTTGTTGCGCCTGGCCTTTTGGTTTAAAAATGTAATTGCTTCATTGGTGGCAATTCGGTACATCCAGGAATACAATTTGCTTTCTTCTTTAAACCCGTCAATGTTGTTGTAAATTTTTATGAAGGTATTTTGCAGCACATCATCTGTATCGTCGTGATTGAGCACTATTTTTCTGATGTGCCAGTACAACCGCTCCTGATATAGTTTGAGCATTTCCCGAAAAGCATCTTGTTTGTGATCTTCCGATTTTAACTTAATAATGAGTTCCTGTTCCGGGATCAAGGTCATAATTTTTCTGTTGGACTAAATGTAAATGAAAAAGTTTAATCTAAGTAATAAAGAAATGTTATTGATTATCAGTTTGAAAACCAACATTAAATCAGACCAAATACAAAAAATGTCGTTAAATGGTAATTTTTATTTTTTTGTAAGAAAAAACTTATATATATTTGGTGCTTCTTATGCGGTTATGTTTACTATTATATGCCCCAATTATAATAGTCGACAAGTTTGGGAAAGGCAGACTCTTCGGGGTCTGCCTTTTATTTTATTGCGTTTGGTTTAGCAAGTAATAAATAGACTTATCTGACACAAAATTATTTGTAGGAATTAAAGATAAAATACACTCAAAAAAATCGATGAAAAGCAAAAAATATCGACAAATAGAAAGATATATTTTGTTATACCAATCTTCTTTTGTACTTTAGCAGTCTACTTAAGCAATTTATCGTTGTTATGTGCCCCAAATATGACAGCGATTAAAATAGAAAAAGCGAACTCCAAAAAAGGGTTCGCTTTTTTTAATCAAACGATTGCATCGCAATCAGGTTAAAGTAAACTCCTTTTTTATTAATCAATTCCTGGTGTGTTCCCTGTTCAACAATTTCACCTTTGGCCATCACGACTATTTTGTCGGCATTTTGAATGGTTGAAAGTCTGTGTGCAATCACCACTGAAGTTCTGTTTTTCATCATTCTTTCCAAAGCGTTTTGAACCAGGCGTTCACTTTCGGTGTCGAGGGCAGAGGTGGCTTCATCGAGTATCATAATGGGCGGGTTTTTTAAAACCGCACGGGCAATACTCAAACGTTGTTTTTGGCCGCCACTGAGTTTGTTGCCGCTGTCGCCAATGTTAGTGTCCAGTTGGTTGGGTAGCGTTTCTACAAATTCCCAGGCATTAGCAATTTTAAGGGCACCGATAATTTCTTCATCAGTGGCGTTTTCTTTACCTACTTGCAAATTTCCTCTAACGGTGTCATTAAATAATATGGAATCCTGTGTGACAAGGCCCATTAAACCTCTTAATGAGTGTAAGCGTAAGTCCCTGATATCTGTACCGTCAATTTTTATGGATCCTCCACTCACATCATAAAAACGGGTAAGTAAATTGGCAATGGTGCTCTTCCCGCTTCCGCTTTGTCCCACCAAAGCAATGGTTTCTCCCTTTTTTACCTGTAGTGAAAAGTTCTTCAATACCATCTCCTTCTCATACTTAAAGGAAATGTTTTCAATAGAAATAGTGTTTTCAAATTTGTTTTTTTCAAGGGCACCGGGCTTGTCCTGAATGTTATTTTCAGTTTCCAGAATTTCGAGAATGCGCTCTGCGGCTGCATTTCCTTTTTTGACACTGTAAGATGCTTTTGAGATGGCTTTTGCCGGGGTTAAAATTTGATAGGCAAGGCCCATATATACAAGAAATAGGGCAGGGTTCAAAGTTTCGTCAATCAGCACCATGCGTCCTCCATACCAAAGCAAAATGGCAATCACTGTAATTCCCAGAAATTCGCTGGCCGGTGAAGCCAGGTTTTGCCTGTTGAGTAGTTTGTTTGAAAAGTGGTAGAACTTATCTGTAGAAGCCCTGAACTTTTTGGTGAATATATTTTCAGCATTAAACCCTTTAATGATTTTGAGTCCGCCGAGGGTTTCTTCGAGTATGGACAGAAAATAGCCCTGTTCCTTTTGCACCCGGTCAGATTTTCGCTTAAGCGATTTTCCGATAAGGGAAATGATAAATCCGGAAACCGGAATAAATATAAACACAAAAATAGTGAGCTCAACACTGATAAGAAGCATACCCCCAATGGTAAAAATGATGGTGAGTGGTTCTCTTACAATGAGTTCTAAAATGGAAAGGAATGAATGTTGTATTTCAAGTACATCACTGGTGATTCGTGCGATGGTATCTCCTTTTCGTTTTTCAGAATAGTGGGAGAGGGGCAATTCAATCGTTTTTTTATACAGGGCATTTCGCAAATCTTTTAATACGCCGTTGCGTAAAAACGTGATGAAGTACATGGCCAGGTAGTTGAAAATATTTTTAAGCAAAAACATACTTACCACCAAAATCACCATAAAAATTAATACATCATCTACACCTTCATTGGTTTTTTGAGTTACGAAATAGTTGAGGGAGTCTTCTACATAATCTATGGATTGACCGATTCCGGTCCATTCCGGTTTGGTCTCCAGGCGCTCTGTATTTCCAAAAAGCACATTCATCATTGGAAAAAGGGAGAGCATGGAAAGCGTACTGAAAAGTGCGTAAAAAATATTGGCAACAATATTTAATATGGCATAGATTTTATAGGGTTTCGCAAAGCGAAGGATTTTTTTAAAGTATTTCATTAAATGAAAATTAATATTGGATTTAATAAGCCGGGCTTATAAAAAGTTGTTCAATTATTTTCAATGATTGTTTCGATTTGTTCTTTTAAAACAGGAATTTCATTTTCAATCACATCCCAAATGATTTCATAATCAATTCCAAAATAATGATGAATGATTCGGTTTCTCAAATCACTGATTTCACGCCATGGTATTTCGTTGTATTGAATTTTGATGTCGGGATGTACTTTGCTTACTGCTTCACCAATGATTTCTAGGCTTCGACAAATTGCTTTGGACAAGCGTTCATTACTTATAAATTCTTCATAAGAACTTGAATTGTATTCTTTGATAAGATATTCACATTCAGATTGAATATGCCTTAGAAATTCAATCGTTGAGGGGTACATAAATAGTTGATTTTAAAATATGCGGGCCAATAAATGGGCTTAAGGATTGTTTTGTAACAAGGTCGACTTTTGTTCCGAAAAGTTTTTCAAGAAAATAATTCAGCGATAAAAAGTTTCTGAATGTTTTTTTGTTTTTAGCAATATTTACTAAAATATCAACATCACTATCTTCAGTTTCATTGCCCGTTGCAAAACTGCCAAATAATCCAATTTCTTCCACGCCAAATTCCTCAAGCTTGTTTTTATTTTGCTTGAGCAATGCAATTAAAGATTCTCTATTTAACGAATCGGCTTTCATTTTTTGGTGTAAAATATGGTATAAATTTAAGTAAAACTTATCAAGAAATAGGAATCGTTGATTTATAAGCCAAAGGTTTTTAGAATCGCCCCAATTTTTTCATCCAATTGGCGAGAAACATTTTCAAACTCTAAAGCGGTTTTCAAGGGCAAATTCACACTGATATAAAATTTAATTTTAGGTTCAGTTCCACTGGGTCGGGCTGCAACTTTGCTCCCGTCTTCGGTGTAATAAATCAAAACATTGGATTTTGGAATGTCGATTATTTCTTCCTTACCGGTAATCATATCCATGGAAATACCTGAGTCATAATCTTCCACTTTAACCACTTTTGAACCTGCAATTTCCATCAAGGGGTTGGCTCTTAAATCAATCATCATTTGTTTGATTTCTTCGGCACCTTCGATACCTTTTTTTACCAATGACACCAAATATTCTTTATAAAAGCCGTGTGTAATAAACAGTCCAATCAGATAATCAAAGAGGGTCTTGCCCTGTTCTTTTTGTTGGGCAGCCATTTCGCAAGCTAAAAGTGTAGCGGTAACCGCATCTTTATCCCGCACAAAATCACTTACCATATAACCAAAACTTTCCTCACCGCCGCCAATAAATTGTTGCTCAGGGTGATCCTTGATCATTTTGGCAATCCATTTAAAACCGGTAAGGCCCATTTTACACTCGGTGTTGTAATGGGCTGCTATTTTTTCCATCATCGGAGTGGAAACTATGGTGGAAGCGATAAAAGCATTTCCTTGCAGGGTGTTGTTTTTTGAATGGAAGTTGAGCAGAAAATCACTCATCATTACCATCGTTTGGTTGCCATTGAGGATGGTCATTTCTCCTTCGGGATTTCTAACCGCAATCCCAAGACGGTCCCCGTCAGGATCGGTACCGATGACAATGTCTGCATTGATTTTGTTTGCCAAATCGAGAGCCATTTTTAATGCTTCTGGTTCTTCGGGGTTGGGTGATTGTACCGTCGGAAAATCACCGTTGGGTTCTGCTTGTTCTTTGACAATGTGCAAATCTGTGTATCCGGCAAGTTCCAGTACTTTTGGGTTCAATTTTATGGAAGTTCCGTGCAGCGATGTAAATACAATTTTCAGGTTTTTCTTGGCTTTTTTTGAGATGCCAAAGGAACCGTGTTTGAGTGATTTTTCAATAAAAGCTTCGTCAACTTCTTTATCGATGTATTGGATTAGCTTTTCATTGGTTTGAAACTGAATGTCTTCAAATTTCAATGTATTGATTTCGTCTATCACCTCCTTGTCCTGTGGCGGGACCAATTGCCCACCATCGTTCCAGTAGACTTTATAACCGTTGTATTCCGGTGGATTGTGTGACGCTGTAAGAACAATTCCGCAATGGCAATTTAAATGGGTCACTGCAAATGAAAGTTCGGGTGTGGGCCTCAATTCTGAAAAGAGAAATACTTGTATGTTGTTTGCTGAAAAAACATCGGCCACCACTTTGGATAGTTCTGCACTGTTGTGGCGGCAGTCATAGGCTATGGCTACTTTGTGCTTTTCACCCGGAAATTGTTTTTTGATATAGTTTGAAATGCCCTGGGTGTTTTTACCCAGGGTGTATTTGTTGATGCGGTTGTCGCCCACACCCACAACGCCACGCATTCCGCCAGTGCCAAACTCGATGTTTTTGTAAAAGCTTTCTTCAAGTTCTTTGGGGTTGAACGCTATGAGTTCTTTGATTGTTTTTTGGGTTTCGGCATCAAAGGTAGGGGTGAGCCATTGATTGACTTTCTCCAATATTTCGGGTTTGATGTAGATCATGAATCTTGGTAATTTACAGAGAACAAAGGTAAATAAAGTTAAGCAGAAAGGGATGTTAGAAAATCGTTAATCAATGTTGACCTGCTCGCTGATTTTGTAATCTTCTTTGTGTTTGTTGTTTCTTAAAATGATTTCACCAAGGAAACCGGCCAAAAAGAGTTGAGAACCAATGACCATAGCTGTGAGTGCAATATAGAAATGTGGAAGTTCAGTAAGCAGTCTGCCTTCAGGGTTGACAAATAGCTTGTCGATACCGAGATAAACTGTCAATACAAAACCAACAAAAAGAATGAAAGCCCCCCAGGCGCCAAAAAGGTGCATGGGTTGTTTTCCAAAACGACTTAAAAACCAGATGGTTACTAAATCAAGAAATCCGTTCATAAAGCGGTTGACACCAAATTTTGTAGTGCCGTATTTTCTGGCCTGATGTTGAACAACTTTTTCGGTGATGTTGTTAAAGCCGGCATTGCTTGCCAAAACAGGAATGTAGCGATGCATTTCGCCGGTAACTTCAATGTTTTTGATGACATTATTTCGAAAAGCCTTTAGCCCACAATTAAAATCGTGAAGTTGCACTCCTGAGGTCTTTCGGGCAGCCCAGTTAAAAAGTTTTGAAGGCAGGTTTTTGGAAAGCTTGTTGTCATACCGCTTTTTTTTCCAACCGGAAACCAGATCATAGCCTTCCTCGACTATCATTTTGTATAGGTCTGGGATTTCCTCGGGGTTGTCCTGCAAGTCGGCATCCATCGTGATGACCACATCGCC